>NZ_JBAWSX010000005.1:0-284112 GCF_037104725.1 Bacillus bruguierae
ACCATCATGCTAATTATAATAGTGGCATACGTGATCGTGTAGGTGTTGGTCAGTGGGAAATTGAGTTTAGAGATAACAATTGGATTTACATTAAAGATAAAGGTTGGGTAGAATTTGACGAAAAAATTATCCGTTGGATTCGATAATAAAAGAGACGGCTCTTATTGAAGTGACGCCCAAAAGTTAGACAGTTTATTACATTAGGCAGCTTCTTGGGCATGGGTCCGATATTGTAAAGGACTCATGCCTTTTTTAATTTTACCGTAATTCTTAGGGAGTGCTTTTTATTATGCGTGCCCAGCTAAGCTGGGCACTGCTTACTGATGAAAGTCCAGTCTAGGTAAGAACCAAGTCGCCTAGTAGCTGACAGGCAACTGGTGGAGAAATCCTAAGGTTGAAGCCCTGTGACAAAGTAACTTCTAATAGAAGTGCGAGCGAATCAGCAGACCGTAATATAAAGTGAACCTTGCCGCCTCGTCAAAAACAAACTAGGAATAGGACAAGGGGAAGTCGAGCTTGGAGAATATAGGTGAAGACCATGGAAGCGCAGCATCGAGGAATCCCTCGGGGTACGGAGGACGGTATGTTGAGAAAGTAGTTGAAAGCCAAAGAAAGAAGAACATCGGAAAGCCGTATGAGGGAAAACCTCACGTACGGTTTGATGAGGGGAAGCTGGAACAGAAAAGAGATGGCAAAGCCATCTCCAAAGAAATCTGTTTCAGTTTTCTACTCTACGAAAGGAGATGAGAACTATAGGTGAGGAATATATGAAATTAGTTAATAAATCGATAGCCGATTTGAGTTAGAAAAAAATCAACAGTATTAGAACCGAAACTATTATGGGAGGTGGCATTATGCCATTGGAATCATTATCAAATATTTTAAATAAAAAATTCGAGAATTTCTTAGAGCATCAAAAAGTTTTGTATTCTACTAATATCTTGCTTGATGGCCAGTTAGATTTTCCTCAAGGATTCGCTATAAATCAGGAAAAAAATGAGTTGTATATATCCCGGCAGATAAACGGTGGAACAGATGTTAAAATCAGTAGATATTCCCTGCCAAATTGTGATTTGATAGACACAAAGTCATTCGCAAAATCAAAGGGTGCTTTTCAAGAAGGATTACCATTCTATTATGATATTAACAACAAGTTATGTTTCCTAGTTCGGACTACTTATGATAAGAATCTAGCCATCTTTAATTACGATGATGGAGTATTAGGAGATAATATTCCTGTTTTAGGAGGTTCAAAACTAGGGAAAGATAAAGATAATAAGTATTTAGTTACTTCTTTTGGTAGTGCAGATCGAACAGAGGGTGTGTATATTTATGATTTTAAATCTGTTGTAAATAGTGAACCCATTTTAATTAAAACCATCTTTTTTAGCAACGTTATCGCTAATGGTGAAAAAACACAAGGTCTTACAATTATTGACGATAAAATTGTATTAGGACGTGGGAAAACATACCCTGTCTTAACGGTTATTGATTTTAATAACACTATATTAAGTACTATTGAACTTAACAAAAAAGAGTTAGGAGCGTTAGTTAGAAGATTTGATAACCAAAATATAGACATTAATAATTTTAGGTATGAAAACGAAGGTGTGACATTCTATGAATACAATGGCAGCTTCGTCCCTGTTGTATGTCATATTATTGGTAGTAAAATGTATTTCTCGTTATGTGGATTACTGGAGTTCGAAAAAATTAACACTTCTTTGAATACAGAAATTTCGGTTTCTAATTCAATTAAATGGATTGATGCAACTCTAGAACCAGGCGTAACTAACTATGGTGTTGACGTTTCTGTAAGGTACGGAAAAGATAGTAATGGAATTGTATATTTCGAAGGAGTATGTACCCATTCTTATACAAGTCAAGATCCTAATTTAGTATTGTTTAAATTGCCTTTTCCATATGCTCCTAAACGTAATAAGTTTCACAATACCCAAGCTTCTGGTGGAGCAGACAAGCGAAATAGAATTGAAATAAAAACGAATGGGGATGTGATTTTAGTTACTACCACATCAACAACAACAAAACCATTCACTGCTTTAGATGGTATATTTTTTAATGTGGAGTGAGGAATTGTTTTTAAGCAAAGAGGGACAAATCGTCTCTCTTTTTATTTTGAAAGGAGATGCAAACAATTGGATCGTATCGATGTATTAACTAAATCATTTATAGCTGCCTTCGGTGGCTTTTGCGGTTATTTTTTAGGGGGGTGGGATGTGTCGCTGAAAATTCTAATTACGATGGCTGCAATTGACTATATTACTGGAATGATTGCTGCAGGATATAACGGGGAGTTAAAAAGTAAAATCGGATTTCGAGGCATTGCCAAAAAGGTAGTGCTTTTTTTATTGGTCGGAGCTGCTGCTCAAGTAGATGCCATGTTTGGAAGTAACAGTGCAATTCGTGAGGCAACTATTTTTTTCTTTGCAGGAAATGAATTGTTATCAATCTTAGAAAATGCAGGTCGTATGGGTATTAAGTTACCAGCAGCACTAACAAACGCTGTTGAGATTTTAAATAACAAAAACAAAGGAGAGAATAAATAATGACTAAACGTATTATTGATATTTCATACCACAACGAAAATCCAGATTGGGATGTATTAGCACCACAATTAGATTTAGCTATTTGTCGTGTGCAATATGGTTCAAGTAAGAAAGATATTAAATACAACGAATATGTGGAGGCATTAGAATCATATGGCATTCCACATGCTGCATATGCTTATGGTTGCTATGTGTCTGTAAATGATGCAATTGTGGAAGCAAAAGACTTTTTAGCGCGTGTAAATCCAAATGCCAAATTCCTAGTGTTAGATTGTGAGAAAGATACATTAGCTGCATGTGGTGGTGCAAATTTAGCAGCGGCTTCTCAAGCATTTATTGACACTTTAAAAGTGGCTGGTTGGAAAGTAGGGTTCTATGTATCTCATGAATTGTATCCTCTTTACAATTTACAAAGCGTAAAAGCAGATTTCTTATGGATTCCACGATACAGTACAAATCCACCAAAATATGCTTGTGACATTTGGCAATATGCAGACGGTGAAACAGGCGGATGGCTTGATGGTATCGGAAAGGTAGACTTAAATTACTTAAATGGGGACAAGCCTTTATCTTGGTTTATTAGTAAGAAAAACAACCTTCCAGAAGAAAATGTTGTTCTTCCACCAGATTGGCAAGATAACAACCTTGGCGGTATCACTGTAACAGCAGATGTTGCAAATGTACGGGAAAATCCATCTACTGACGGAGTAATTAAGCGACAAGTATTAAAGGGTAGTAATCATGTATACTTAGCATGGCATCATGACGGATCTCATTTTTGGTATAAAATCGCAGAAGGTAACTGGATTCGTGATGATGTAGCTAAAATTAATAAGGATGGCAAATCACAAGGTGTCGTTTGGGTAAATGGTGTGGATATTAACTTACGTAAAGGTGCAAGTACTGGCGATGTTGTCATCAATAAAATTACAAAACGTTCTGCTTATGAAGTACATTATCGATATGTTGACTGGATTTATGTCGCAGGTGAAGGTGTTGAAGGTTGGATGTATTTTGATGAATCTTATGTAAATTGGCTTAGATAAGACGAGAGCCGGCTCTTATGAGTCGGATTTTTTATTTTTTCTGTATTTTTGTTTTTAAAATCACGTAGTGAGGGGAAATCTTTTATATTACGGCTAGTAATATAAGTATATAACAATGTAATAGTATATAACTTTAACTGTTTCTATAAAAAGGAGAGATAACATGATTCATCAAATAGATAATAATTCAAATAAATCCTTAGGTAACGAGAATATTGAAATGGAAACTAATGTGAAAACTGAGGACTCAACTTTTCCTTATGTTGATGTAAGAATGTATGGTGCAAAAGCAGACGGAACACAAGGTACATTAACAACCGAAGCTATACAAAAAGCATTAGATATTGCATTACATGAAGGAGGAGTTGATATTTTTATTCCTTCAGGTATTTATCGTATAACAAAATATTTAACTGTTTACAAAAATACGAAAATACGTCTAGGGAAAAATGCGATTTTATTAAGAGGGCATCCAGGAGGTATTGTGAAAAATGGAAATTCAGGAAATTTGTTTGAAGGTTATAATGGTAACGGCAACATAAGTATTGAAGGTGGAACGTTTGATGGTAATGTCCTTGAGTTCCCCCAAGGATTTAACATGACAGGATGGGCTCGGGGGGAAAATCTAACGTTTAGAGATATTACTTTCAAAGATGTTATTAATGCTCATATGATGGATATTAACGCTTGTCGTAATGTTGTAATTGAGAGATGTAAGTTTTTAGGATACAAAGATGCAACCACGGATAAATCAAGAGGGTATGCAGAATCTATTCAAATCTCTAACCATACTAAGTTAGGATTTTCTGATTTTGGAGCATGGGATGGAGAACATTGTGATAATATAACTATTCGTGACTGTTATTTTGGTAGTAGTGATACGAAAGGGATGAATCCGATAGCTACGGGAATAGGAAATCATTCTTCTGTAATGTTCCTTTTCAATAGAAATATTAAAGTTATCAATAATACATTTGAGAATGCAACTTATGCAGGTGTTCGTGCTTTGAAATTTGGCGATATGACTATACAAGGAAATACATTCTTAAATTGTGAGAGAGCTATAGCACATTCGAATCCTGATGGAAGTCCTGGTGAGGGGCAAAAAGACCGCGAAGGTAATGACACAGGAATGCCAGAATCAGGTTATAACTTTGTTGTAAAAGAAAATACATTCTCAGGAACAAGACGAGAGGATATCTATATTGTTGGATGGCAAAATGATAAGAAAGCAGCTTTCTTTGATAGCGTTAAAATTATTGATAATGAATTTAAAGAGAGGAATTCACCCGAAGATTTTGCTACTATCGTACTTTCGTATGTTGACAGATGTAAAATTAGAGGCAATACATTCAAGAAATCATTTAGACATATTTTTTTCAAACAATGTAGAAAGTTAGAAATTAAATATAATTCTTTTGAAGATTCACGAAATGAATTCATCTATAATACAGCATTAACTTCTTCAGATAACACTGATTTTTTAGAGGATGTTGATATTTCTAATAATATTATGATTAACTCAGGTCGTGTAGGAATCTTCCTCCAATCTATTACAAGATTCTTTATTGATAAGAATAACATTCGCAATACTTCGCTTGAAGCTGACAATCAACGTAGTGCTATTTTAGTTGGTAGTGCTTCTAAAGAAGGGTACATTCGTGATAATAGAGTGAGGATGTCAACTACCGAAAATAAAAATAAATATGGGATTGAAGTTACTCCTACATGTTCTAATGTACAAGTATTTAATAATGATGTGGAAGGGAAAACAGGTTGTGTTTTAGTATCCTCATCTGCAGGATTTGTTGGTTTCTTCGCTTATGATACGAATGGTGTAAAAAGAAAAGTAACCATTGACAATAATGGTACTTTAGTTTCTAGCCCTGTATAAGTAGAGGACGAGATGGAAAAAAACCGGCTCTTATTGAGTCGGCTTTTTTACTATGTATTAAACTTTAGCATTCATAAGTAACTCTTTTAATTCTTCTGTAGATAATTTACTTTCTAACGCTTTACTTAAGTCAAGTATAGGAGTTTTATAATCTACTGCTACTTGTAAATTATCAGTCTTCTTTTTTTCTGCATTGTCTTTAGAACAACCTACCCCACTAATTAACATGATTGGAAGTGCTAACGTTACAAGTTTCTTTGCTTTCATATTTCTATTACCCCTTATTAGTTGAATGATTGTATGTATAATTACAAGTTACTCTATTACTTTGTACGTTCTTCCATTTTCTTATCAAGTGCTTTGGCGTAGGCATCTTTGGTTTCCTGATTTAACTTATAAATTGCTTCTCTCCACTGTTCTCCATCTACACCTGACATATGTGGAGAACTTTTTAATACAGCTTCTTGAATCTTCAGTCCATCGTCTTTATCAGCGTCTTTTATTAACTTTGTTCCTTTTCTTGCATCTGTTATCCCTTCTTGTACGAGTTTATGAATGTCTTTGTATTTATCAGGTACTATTATGTTCTCCATACGGTCTAAGGCTTCATCCATATCGTTTGCTGTTTTAAATACATCTTTATATTTCTTATTATCTTTTGAAGCTTCTCCTAGTTTTAACAATATTTCATCCTTCTTGAATTGAAACTCTACCAGTTGCTCACAAATATAATACGGATACTGTTTTTCAGATATTACTGTTTTCGACATTGCTTTACTAGTTTCCTCAGTCTTAGGGATAGAATCTTTATCTCCTACCCCACAACCTACTAATAATAGAACAGGTATTGCTAATGATACGAGTTTCGTTGCTTTCATTATGCATTCTCCTTAAAATATAAATTAATGAAAAGATAACCTATTAAATAAGAGGTTTCTGAAAAAGTTTCAATCTTTAGTAAACAACAGAAATTTTATCAATATAGGGGTAATTCAAAATATTAGCTTGATGAGCATGGGGTCACCATATTAAAAAAAGAAAATTATACGTTTAGAAACAATTTAACCGATTCCCTGTACGTTAAGGAATTAGTTATATATTTTACTCCTTTTAAAGAATTTTTATCTTGTAATTAAGGTTTCTATAGAAGACATATGAAGTGTTCAGCCAATTGCAATTACAAAACAAATTCCTTTATTCATTTATAATTCCAATAATCATATTTTTCAACTTATTTTATAAGATTTAACCTCCTTAAATTTACCATAAAATGGTATTTAAATTATGCTGTTGAATATTTTTTAAAGGGGGAGGCGATCTTCATGAATCTATAGAAGAAACCATTCCCGCATGATAACAACTTCTAAAAGGAGGAAGGTTTATGCAAAGAATTTTTAAATTCCTGTTCACGTCTGTTTTTTCTTTGATTTGTGTTTTGTACTTTCAAACGAACGCTTTTGCCGCACCAGCATACGAAGGAGTTGTCAAAATGGAGCAACCGTCAGGCGAATCGTTTCAAGCCACGGTACATGGAGATGAATGGTTCCATTGGGCAAGCACAAAGGATGGCGACGTACTTTTACAAGATGAGAAGGGGTATTGGAATTACGCTGAACTTACATCAGACGAACTGAAATCGACGGGGAAAAAATATAAAATTGACAAGAAGCCTGCAAAAGCGGTAAATGAGAACAATTTGAACAAATGGATAAAGAAATACAACCCTCAAGCAAAGAAAAAACAGGAGCTCATGAAAGAATTTACGGGATCACCAGAAAATGTTGACGGAACTGTCACTCCAGTTTTAGGAACCAAAAAATTACTTGTTTTGTCAATTGGGTTTACAGATGTTGATATCGCATATAACGACAACGATTGGAGTAACAAATTCTTTTCTGCAAATCAAAAGTCAGTAAAGAATTACTATAATGAAGTCAGTAATGGAAAATTACAGATCACTCCGGCATCCGAAACATATGGTACGCAAAATGATGGGGTGGTTAAAGTGAAATTAGATTACGCTCATCCGGATACATCGGGAAAAGACATTAGAACGGTTATAACAGATGCACTGGCTAAAGCTGATCCTACGGTGAATTTTGCTAGTTTTGATACTAATAATGATCAAGTCATCGACTCTAAAGATGGCTTCTACATTGTAACTGTTCTTGCTGGCAATGAAGAGGCTAGTGGTGGTTCAGCGCCAAATATTTGGGCACATCAGTGGTATGCTCCTAACACAAATCACGATGGTGTTACAGTATCAGGTATGTATACGACGCAGGGTGAAAAACAATATGGTCATATGGCAACGATTGGTGTTACTGCTCATGAATTGGGTCATTCCTTTGGCCTTCCAGATTTATATGGCGTTAATAATCATGTGGGTGGTCTAAGTATAATGGCTAATGGAGCTTGGAATAGTCTTCAAGGAGAAGATTATGGAGCTACACCCGATCATATGGATGCCTGGTCAAAAGTAAAATTAGGATTTGTAACACCAACTGTAGTAAATACCACCAACAATTTTACTCTAAATACGATCCCTAATAACTATAATGTTTTAAAGATTCCTTTAAAGGATAATACGTATTTTTTAGTTGAGAATCGCCAAAAGGTTGGGTATGATGCAAGCTTGCCAACAAATTCTGGTGGCATCGCGGTTTGGCATATTGATGAATCCATGAATAATATTGATAATGACCCTCATCCTTTCATTGATATAGAGCAATCTATCAGTGAATATCAAGACCCATTCTATTACACGAATCAAAATCATGCTGCTTCCTTTGGTCCAGACACCAATCCGAATAGTAATACCTACACTGGAGAAAAATCGGGAGTAACGATTACGACGACAAGCACAAGTGGTTCTGCCATGAATGTAGCAGTCACAACAAAAGAAGCTAATTGGATTCCGCAAACAAATTGGACACTAAAATATGTAGACAGCTATAATTCGTACAATTTGGGTACGTATGCCTTTGATGGAAACAAAAACACGTTTTGGCATACGAACTGGAGCCCCGTAGCTCCAATGCCGCACGAGATTCAAATTGATTTAGGTGCAACCTATAGCCTCTCCAAATTCAACTACCTGCCAAGACAAGACGGCCAAGTGAACGGAACGATTAAGGGCTATGAGTTCTACGTCAGTAGTGATGGAGTGAATTGGGGAACAGCTGTAGCCACAGGTACCTTTACAAATGATACCACTTTGAAAGAAGTCAGCTTTGCAACCAAGACAGGTCGCTATATTAAATTGCGTGCCTTAAGCGAGATAAACAATAATCCATGGACAAGTGCGGCTGAAATCAATGTATTTGGAACGGCGCAATAAGGTATTTGTAAAGGTAGCTATTGAAATCATTGATAAGCTATCACAAAAGTACCCACAAAATGCCCACAAAATATTGAAACGATATTCTTTATTTTGAGTTTGTGATTTTAAAGAATTTTGATAAATATAGGTTTCATAGTTATTTCGATTTTATGGTGTGAAGCTTGTTCCGTACGCAAGTTCACCAATGGGAACTCGATCAATATATGACTCTTTATTAAGAGTGAGAGGCCTTGATACTACTGGTATCGGGGCTTTTTTCTTTTTGTGGATAAAACATTTTTCAATGAGTTAGAACACATTCATCCACAAAAAATGCAAAGATAAACATCACCTCAAAACGTTATTCATGTATGCTTCAAATTCAGCGATAGATCTTTTATCAATTTTATCGCTAATATGGGAATAGACATTTGGTGTAAATACATTATCGATATGCTGACTGGATTTACATTGCAGGTGAAGGCGTTGAAGGTTGGATGTATTTTGATGAGGAATATGTACATTGGCTTAGATAATAAAATAGTCAGCTCTAATTAAAGTGCATCTCCAATTGTTAGACTGTGTCTAGCAATTGGGATGCACTTCAGTGTACGGTGACCCCATTTAGCTACTTTTGCTTTACTTGTATGTCTAACGCTCCATCTTGATGAATAGACTTAATAACGATATCTATTGTACCTTTACCTTTGCCTTCAAAATAACCAAAGATAACCACTTTTTGCATTTTTTTATTATTATCTTGATAATTTAAAGTTAAACTATTTTCTCCTACGTCTTTTAAATCGATTTTAGTTTTATATTGTTTATTAGAATCAATAGTAGGTATTGTAATTTGTTTAGTTTTACGACCATCAATAATTATAAGATTTTTAATATCTTGATCTGTTTTGTTAGTAATTGTAATATCAAAACCATGATAAAAAAATACAATATACAATATCCCTATAGTTGAGACACTTAATATTGCTAAAATTGTATAAAACCATTTGTTTTTTTTCATCATTTAAACTCTTTTCTTGTTTATAATTTTTTTGTTTAAAAGATAAAATAGAATTTAATACCAAGTAGGTCTTAAGTCTCCATTCCCATCAAATACTCTAAACTAACCCCATCTTGCTAATTCTCTTAATTTATCATGTCCTTGACCAGCATGCGCTCTTCCGACAGCATTATTGTGTAAATCCATCGCTTTATCCCGCATTAACGGGCAGTAAGACCCCCACCTCAAGATTCAGAGAGAAACAAAGAAGATAGGTGGGGGATAAAGAAAACCCCCACTGACGGAAGTTTCACTTTATCATTTCCACTACTAGTTGATTCATGGGCAGTAGCAAATTCAGCAGCTAAACCTTGTCCAATTCGATGCGCCATGTGTTCGTTCCAGTGAGCATGTCTAAAAGCATCTTGTTTTGCCTCAAACTGTATTTGTTGTTCACTTAAAGACGGTTCATTAGTTTCAGCATAAACATTATTAGTAACTGCTCCTAATGATAAAAACATAGATATTGCTTCTACTGTTATTCCTACTTTTTTTACATATGTATCCCGCTTGATATTTTATAACTTGAAAAAATTTTATATTCTGAATATATTTTTTTCAAGTAAAATTTTCCTTTTTTTTTTAAAAAGTATTTTTTAACATCTTCGAAAACATTCCTTTTCTACAGATGGAAGAAATAAAGAACGGTCGCTTATTTAGTTGTCACCCTATTGGGCGGGCTTTCCGTCAGTGGGGGATGAAGAAAACCCCCACTGACGGAAGTTTCACTTTACTAAGCTAATAAAACAAAGTGCCTTCTAAAGTGAAAAAATACGCTATTCTTTCTATAGAATCATAGGAAAGGATAGTGTTTTTTTAACACTTGGAGGTAGTTGATATTTTTAAGTTCATGGGCATGTGATGTGATTCTAAGTAATTTAAACTATATTTGAGTAAAACTTATTAATTATTAGGAGCTTGTCCATTTCACTTTCTTCCTTTTTTCATAGTTTATATAGAGTTTGATAGAAAGGGGGAAGTGAAATGGTAGTAACTTGTATTGCACAAGTCACTGATCAATTTTTCCTAGTTACCGAAGTTGATGGAGTTGAAATTAGAATTCATATTTCAGCTCAATTGGCAGCAATTTTGAAGGCATTAGGTGTACCATCATGCGAATAGTAAGTGATAAGTGACATTTCTTCATATTGAATGAAATGTAATAAAGAAAGCCGCTCATTTTTAGGTGGGCGGCTTGTTCTTTAACTCTATTAAAGTGTTACGCTTGTGGTGTAGGAAGATCAGCATGACTATAAGAAGGTGCGGGCGTATCGCCTTCAGCATTAGCTAGCATTGGCGGTCTCCCATGATCATAAGCTGGAGACCAAGTTGTATAAGCTAAATCAGGTTTTTTGGGCGCAGGTGGTCTACCGTGGTCAGCTTGTTATGAATATGAAACTGAAACTGAAACATTACCTATAGTTAGAACTGCAGCAAAACCAACAAAACCAATTAATAATTTTTTCATTTTAATGCACTCCTTTGTGTAAGCGTCTGCTTTGCTTCATAGGCAATATTAAAATATTTACTAGCCTTTTCAGAATTACCTTCTTTATAGAAATGTCTTGCAAGATGTCCTGCGTACTCTTCAATAAAACCGTAAAGTTGTTGTGTTTCAAAGTAATTAATGCCTGCTACAATAGAAGATTCTAGGTTTTGCTTATATTCTACGTCATATAAAGCTTGTACTATGCGGAAATGATGTATATATTCTGTATCAGCCAACTGCATACCTTCTTTTAAAAGAGTATTAGCTTTTTCAATCTGTTTTAGCTTATAGTATTCCTGTGCTAACAAGAATAATGTCTTATGATATGGTTTTTCATTGTTATAAACATCTGTTAGATAACGTATAGCGGTTTCCGATATATTTTGTTTTGCATATAGAAAACCTAAATTGTAACGAATTAACATAACTAAATTTTCATGATTTTGCTTTTGAGCAGATTCTAAGCTTTTTACAAAATATTCTTCAGAAGGTAAGTATTCTAAAAATAGACAGTATGTAATACTAGACGATAACAATAATGAAAAAATAAAGTTTAATGATATAGAAAAATTGAAGAGTTATATGTACAGCTGCTGGATGGGAATGATCAGCGGTGTAATCATTGTGAAAGAAGCATAGGAGGAAGTGAAAGCTCTATAAAGAAAATCAGCTGTATCCAATGGGGATAGCTGATTTTAAAAATATTTAGAAAATCCAGTTGACACCCCCTGCTACTTGGTGTTACGATGTACCTGTAATAAGCAATACTGAATAGCGTGTTTTCCCAAAAGCTATTCAGTAAAAATTTCCCTCAGTACTCTGTTATACTGAATATAAGTCAGACAAAATAGAGGAGGTAGAGGAGGATCTGAACATGGAAAATTTAACTGAAATGTTGAAGGGTTCGCTGGAAGGTTGCGTGCTGGAAATCATCAGCCGTCATGAAACCTATGGCTACGAGATTACCCGCCGCCTGAACGAGCTTGGGTTTACCGAAGTCGTGGAAGGGACGGTCTATACCATCCTCGTGCGATTAGAAAAGAAAAAACTTGTGAACATGGAAAAGAAACCGTCAGATATGGGACCGCCCCGTAAGTTTTACTCACTTAATGAGGCTGGCCGCCAGGAGCTTGAATTGTTTTGGAAAAAATGGGATTTTGTATCATCAAAAATCAACGTCTTAAAGTCAATCTAGCTTCATAAGATATTCCGTCCGATATTTTTGGAGTGTCTTGCTCAGCTTTATAAAAAAGGAGGAAAAATAACATGATGGAAATGTTCAAAAAAATAATTGGTGATAAAAAAGAATACAAGATGATGATGGCACGGGTTGAAGCCCTGCCAGAGGACTACCAGTTTGTATTTAAGAAAATTCAAAACTACATGTGGAATTTCTCAGCGGGCAACGGGATGGATATGCTACACATACAGTATGAATTAATCGAGTTGTTCGAAACCGGTGCGGCGGAAGGTAGACAAGTGCTGGAAATCACTGGAGACGACGTAGCGTCCTTTGCCGACGAACTAGTGGCAAACGCTAAAACCTATGTCGCCAAGTATCGTGAAGATTTGAATCAGAGTATCATGAAGCGATTGGGGAAAAAATAAATTCAATAGATAATACCGACTGATTAGCTGGTTACAAATGTGAATTGCAACCTTCGCTATTCAGTTATATTTTTAACTCGGTACTAAGTTATACAGATTATCAGTCAGACTAAATAGAAGAGTATAGGCAATCTAGCTCCGCAAGGTGCTTTTTATAAGGAGGAAAAAAGTATGAGCAATGCAGCGATTTCTGTAAAAGGGTTAAAAAAATCCTTTAAAGACAAGGAAGTCTTAAAGGGGGTGGATTTTGAGGTGCGGCGTGGCGAAATTTTTGCACTGCTGGGCTCAAATGGAGCGGGTAAGACAACGACGGTCAACATCCTCTCGACGCTGATGAAGCCCGATGGCGGCGAAGTAGGTATCTGCGGCTTTGACGTCCAACGTCAACCGGATCATGTTCGCCAGAGCATCAGTCTGACAGGGCAGTTCGCAGCTTTAGACGGCATGCTCACCGGACGGGAAAACCTGATGATGATCGCTAAGTTGCGTGGAGTTTCCAATCCCACGCAAATCGTCGACAATCTGCTTGCAAGATTCAGCCTGACCGATGCGGCCAACCGCCGGGCAGACAAATATTCCGGCGGGATGAAGCGCCGGCTTGACATCGCCATGAGCCTGATCGGGACGCCAGCAGTCATTTTTCTCGACGAGCCAACGACAGGGCTTGACCCCGAAGCGCGGATTGAAGTCTGGGATACCGTCAAGGAACTTGCCGGCGGTGGCACAACCATCTTGCTGACAACCCAGTACCTGGAGGAAGCCGAACAATTGGCGGACCGTATCGCCATCCTACATGGCGGAAAAATCATCACGACCGGTACCCTTACCGAACTCAAAGAGATGTTCCCGCCAGCGAAAGTGGAGTACATCGAGAAGCAACCGACATTGGAGGAAATTTTCCTCGCGATTATCGGCAAAAAGGAGGAGATGTAAATGAAAAGTAAAACAGGGGTATTACTAGGGCGTTTAATGCGCAACATCATGCGTAGCCCGGATACGATTATCACGGTGGCGATTACGCCGATTATGATGCTGCTGCTGTTTGTCTACGTATTTGGCGGCGCCATAGAGACAGGTACGGACAACTATGTAAATTATTTATTGCCGGGAATCTTACTGATGGCTATCGCATCCGGCGTCGCTTACACTTCCGTGCGGCTGTTTACGGATGTAAAGAGCGGGCTAATGGCGCGTTTCATTACCATGCCCATCAAGCGCTCGTCGGTATTGTGGGCTCACGTATTGACCTCGCTTGTTTCCAATGCGCTTACTATCGTGGTGGTTATCCTCGTTGCGCTCTTGATGGGCTTCCGTTCCAGCGCTGATATCCTGGATTGGCTCGCGGTAGCTGGGATACTCGGGGTGTTTACACTGGCGCTGACATGGCTGGCTATCATTCCCGGATTGACAGCGGGATCTATGGAAGGGGCGACAGCCTACTCGTACCCGCTGATTTTCCTGCCGTTTATCAGTTCGGCCTTTGTCCCGACCGAAACCATGCCTAAAATTGTCCGTGCATTCGCTGAGAACCAGCCCGTGACTTCAATCGTGAATGCTATTCGTGCCCTCTTGTATGAAGGGTCTGTTGGCAACGATATCTGGATCGCGCTTGCTTGGTGCGTCGGCATCATGGTCATCGCTTACTTCTTCGCCAGTAAAGCATTTAAACGCCAGTTAGGATAAGTACACTATCGGTTCGGTTACGTTATGTTAATTATTGATGTATGGGGTATACAAAAAGAAAATTCATGTCCTTCTTTAACAGTCGAATTGCGCTCTGGAGTTTGAATATTGCAAAAATAATGTATTTGAACCTCTTCTTCTTTCCGAGGTTCAAATACATAAAAAGGCTATCAATAATAGACAAGCGTAGATTTATTTGCCAACACTCATCAATATATATTGTTAATGTAACCACATTTAATGTTCAGAGCGATTTGCTTTGTTACATGTGTAGGAGACTGTAATAAAAATTTCATTTTGTAGTGAAGTGAGGGGGAAGTACTGGACAAATAAATGAAGACACTCGAATTGAGTGCCTTTTCTTAGCCTTAGCAGCCAAATCCACCTCCAAAACAACTACAACCGATTATGATTAATAAGATAAATAACACAATCAGTAAGGCGAATCCGCCGCCGAAGCCACCACAACCAGCAAAACCCATGATCTATTCCTCCTTTTAGTGAGGAAAAAAACTATGTGGGCTGTCGTTATAGGTATTCCAGCGGATTTACATTACATTATGTGACGTGGATCTAAAGAGTGCATGTATGTAAAGAAATTTAATTTAGCAGTTCTAATTATAATTTGAAGAAGATGCATTGAAAAGAGCAGCCAGCAAAAGCTAACTGCTCGTCCTCGAGGGGGAGGAAAGTAAAACTACAAATGGAGTACAGCTATGAGTGGCCTGTTTGTAATATGTGCAGATTTTGAAAAGTTATGCATAAGGGGAGTTAAAAAAATAAAAAAGGCTATTGGGATTTTCAAACGACACGTTTCGGCATCTTGTTTTCTCCTCTCTTAATCAAGTTTATAGATTACACTGATTAATTATATCGTCTATTTTAAAGAGCAACGCTGATGCGTTGTTAGGTTATATAACTGTTATGATAGTAGTATGGATATTTTAACGAAAGGTCAACTGATACATGGTTGTCCTTTTTTATAGGTATTTCTTTTTTGACTTATACAGTTACTCATAATTTTCGTATTGTGTAACGCAAAAAAGAAATGCTTATAAATTCACTTGTATAAATGGGTGTGACGTTTAGGGCAGTTACACAAAATATAAGATATGGGTAAGTGAAGCAACGGTATAAAAAAGAAGCTTAGTTTGTCAAATGGACGTACCGCTCTATTATTATCAAGTTAAGGAATTAATTGTTTCCGAATAGTATCCGTTTTTATATGAATTATTATTGGATTTGAAAAATTAAAAAATCGCCTTATTAAAGGCGATTCATAGTTTATCTATGTTTCATTCGTTTGATAAATAAGTATCTTTTAAAGTTAAATACAATGTTCTACATTAACGTGTTTCTTTTTCTTTTCTTCTAAGACCGAATAAACCTAATAATCCTAATAAACCAAGCCATGCCCAATTATTATCATTATCACGATCATTATTCAAATCATTTGTTGTATTCACATTTCGAGTTCTAGTATCATCATTAACTCTATTCATGTTATTGTCATTAACTCGAGTTGTAATATCATTATTGTTAACTCTATCCCTATTATTACTATCGTATTCAGCGTGGACACTTGTACCAAAAAACATAATAGTTAGTAATAGAGCACTTAAAATAGATGAGAATTTTTTCTTCATAGTTGTCCCTCCTTTCATATTTAGTAATGTCTCCAGTTCCTTTAGATAATATTCTTTTAAAAATATATAAATCCATTTGAGTTGAAATTAGGATAAACATCTTTAATTTCTATTATTAAAAATACTGGTAATAATGGATTATGTTAATTGAAATATATGTGTTATTTATAAGAATAAATTTTTTGTAACAGTATATTCTATGAGAGATAATTACTGTATTTGGTAAAGTGTTCCTTATAAGTTATAGGAACTTATTTTCTTTAATCCAGAACATGATTGGGAAAATTTTTTCTATCACTTGATGTCGTATCGATTGACGTGCAGCGGAATATATCAACATTAAATGATTGAGAGAAGGATAAAACTTCACGTACCGTATTTATAGTAATAGTATAAAGATTTAATGAAAGGGCAACTGTGTATAGTTACTTTTTCACATTTTGAGAAGGGTGAGCATATATTGAAGTATAGGGAAGAGATAATGTAATCACCTTTTCTATTCAATATCAACACTTCTTAACACATTGAGAGCATCCACTAGATGGATTGCTCTTTTTATTATGTGAAAAAGGATGAATACGGGCTTCGGCTTTCTTTAGCTTCTCATCAGATGATAATGATTTTGTAGAAGGACGCCCTGTACTTCCTTTTCCACGACGCTCTGTATAAAAACCTTCTTCACCACAAATTGTTCATATGTCTTTCTCCAACGTTTTAAACATTGATTCGGTTTTTTCTCACCGATAATGTCCAAATCGAATCCATTCTCTAAAAAGATTTGATTTGGACCTTTTCCTTTTTGATTTTCTTTCACAGCTTTTATCTTAAAATCTAGACAATAGCTAATAGAACGTTCTGATACTTTTAATACATTTTCATTCTTCTCTAGTTGTTTCATTTAGCTTTCGTTAAAAATAATTTTACTCATTTTCTGTACCTCACTTTTATCATTATCTTCATTATAACGAGGAATGCTTATCAAAATACATAAAAACCCCGAATCATGGACTTTTTTTAAGTGTCCACGATTCGGGGTACAGTTCAATAAGTGCTCTTATAAGAATTTGCATAATTTTGTCTAATGTTAATAGTAGTTAACAAAAAGAAATTGGAATTTTCTCGTTTTTATATAAGATAAAGAAAACTTACTATTTCTTATGTTGCTAGCAGAAATCTTAATGAAATTGTTGTTGAGTGCTCATTTGTTGCCCTTGTTGGTTACCCATTTGTTGCCCTTGTTGGTTACCCATTTGTTGCCCTTGTTGGTTACCCATTTGTTGCCCTTGTTGGTTACCCATTTGTTGTCCTTGTTGGTTACCCATTTGTTGCCCTTGTTGGCCGCCCATTTGCTGTCCAGGTTGACCACCTATTTGTGATTGAGCCTGAGAAATAGCTTGATTTACTTGGCTTAGTGTTTGATTAGCCTGTAGATACTGTAATCCTTGATTTAGTGTTTGAATAGCTTGTTGAATAGTTTGCTGTAATTGTTGATCAGCTTGTTGCATTTGTTGTTGAGATTGTTGACTAAACTGCTGAAGTTGTTGCATTAGTTGATTAGCCTGTTGTAACCCTTGCTGTGGTTGCTGCCCTTGTTGTTGTCCTTGAGAAGCTTGAGATAAAGAATGTTGTAACTGTTGAATTTGATTTTTAAGGTTAGTTAATTCTTGTGAAACTTCTAAATCAGCAGCTTTACGTGCCACGGCTTCAACTTTTTTCTCTGTTCGTTTGTCCATTTTAAAATCCTCCTTTTGTGCTCACATATTAGTGAGGAACATCTTTATAATGTTACAAACTTTTGTATTTAATACAAAAAAAATAAATTTTAAATATAGAGAATAGGAAAATAAAAAATATAGATTCAAATGCAAACAGGATAAGTTAAATCGCTTGTCCTATGAGGAGTAAAATAACTTAGGAAGATTTTCAAAACGCTCAAATGACTTGTATTGGTAAACTGGTTCATGAATAGTATGATTCAAATCAAAAAAGCTATACAAAAAATAGCAGGCAAAGATTCCTTGCCTGCCTGTGGGTTCAATGGGTTTCCCAATTAAATAAGTTGGTTTCCTCATTGCAAAAAAGAGTGAAGCCGCTAGTTCGAACGGCCTATAGATAACATGTGCATTCTCTTTAGAAAATATGTAAGAAAGATTAAAGGTCTTGTTTTCTTAATAAAAGAGCAGCTAGCAAAAGCCAACTGCTTGGTTGAAGAGAGGATTCAAGAATGGCTGTCGCTACGGGGTAGCTTATGTGTAGTATGTGTTGATGATGAAACGTTATACGAAAAAAGGCAGTCAGCAAAAGCTAACTGCTCATCCTCGAGGGGGAGGACAGATAGGCAAATAAAGTTGCAATACAAGGAGTTGCCTGTTTGTAGCATGTGCATATTTTGTAAAGTTATACATGATGTGAGTTCAATAAATGGAACAAGCTGTTTGGATTATAAAATGACATATTTCGACATTGAAATAGCTGTTAGAAATACAGTGAATTGACGTTATTTTTATATTTGAATGCCAATGGTCTAGGAAGTAATAAAACGTCTTAAAACGAAAAATAAACGTATTTTACGAGATTTACTGTTTTGAGTAAAAGTGAGGTTGATAAGTCATAAGCTGTCTGACATCCTAAGTTCATACCTTTGGAATAGTATTAAAACAATATGTATTAGATGTGGAAGAACAGGGAATATGTATGGATCAAATTTCTACAAAAAGCAAGATCCCAAATACCTTACTTTTTTTATTAGATTGTTGTAAGTATACACTTTAGTTGTAATATAATTTTTCACACAAAAAAACGAGGTCAGGCATATATATAATAAGATGAAAAACATACAAATAAATTCATAAGAAAGGATTTTTATGTGTAAAAAACTATCCATTATTATTCCTGTTTACAATGAAGAAAAAACATTACAAGACGTTTTACAAACATATCAACAACTAAACCCTTTTGAAATTATTGTTGTTGCTAATGGATGTAATGACAAATCTGTTGAAATTGCAAAGGATAATCATTGTAGGGTATTAATTTATGATGAACCACTTGGACATAATGTAGGTCGTGCAATAGGTGCAAAGGAAGCAAAAGGTGATATTTTATTATTTGTCGATGCCGACTTTACAATTGATCCTGCTACATTAGAACAATTTCTTAAACCATTAATGGAGAGAAAAACAGATGTAGTATTAAACAACTTAAACTATATATTCTATAAAAGACAAATACCTCATTCAACGACTATTTGGCGACAAGTTACTAATCGTTTTTTTCATCGTTCTGATTTAGGAATCGATTCATTAGTGTCTGTTCCCAATGCAATGACAAAAGAGGTGATTGATAAAATTGGAGTTGATAGTTTAGCAAACCCAACTTTAGCTCATTTAAGAATTATTCAACAAAAATTCCGAATTTTTAATGATATGCAAATAGACGTTATTTCAGTTAATCGTTTTAGTACTCAGCAACATTTAAATACTGCTAAAACTCTTTCTGTTTCAGAAAAACGGATTATAGGTAACCATATTGAAGCAATGGCTGCATGGTTTAAGGATGTTCAACATCCAAGGGCTAATTATTCAGATGGAGATAGAAAACGAGATATTGTAGAAGGTTTAAAATTAAAAAAGCAAGAGTATATGCCTAAAATCATTGGCGGTTGGGGAAAACGATCTCAGAACTATGGAGGAAAACAAGTATCTATTATTATTCCCGTACAAAATGAAGAAAATGTAATAGGAGCTATCATTAAAGAAGTTCGAAAGATAGATCCTTTTGAAATTATTATTGTAGTGAATGGAACAACAGATAAAACAGCAGAGGTTGCCAAAAGCTATGGAGCGACTATTATTGTTTATGAAGAAGAACTTGGGAATGATACTGGTCGCGCTGTTGGTGCATATTTTGCTAAAGGAGATATTTTGCTTTTTATTGATGGAGATTTTGTTATTCCTGCAACTGATTTATTACCATTTATTTATGAGGTCCAACATGGTGTTGACTTGGCATTAAATAATTTAGAACATTATTTGGCTTATCGTTTTCCGTTTCATATTGTTACAGCTTGCAAGTATGCAATTAATTTGGCATGTGATCGTAAGGATTTAGGAATTGGTTCAACAACAGCTATACCTCATGCATTTAGTAAAAAATGTATTGATGAAATTGGTTTTGAGACACTTGTTTCACCCGTGTATAGTCAAATGAAAACAATTCTAGACGGATACAATGTTAAAAATGTTCACCGTGTAGAAGTAGATCAAATGAATAAAATTCGGCCAGATAAACATTTTGCTAAAAATAAAGGAGAATTACCTCCATCTACAACAAGAATAGTAGGTGATCACATAGAAGGTATCTCATATTTAATTAAAAGGATGGGAAAGCGCGGCTTATTCTAATAGAAGTATCAAGAAGCATATAAAATTTTTCCCTAGATATAAAATAGTTCCAGTACCTTTTGATGCGTTAATAGATATAAAAATGTATAGGGTTATTCTTCTTCCAGTTACTGAACGCTGAGTGCGTAGCTAATAGTCTATTGTGCAGTGATTGAGAAAAGCTCGAAATCATACAGGGAGATTGAACCAGGTGTCTCATTGATATGAAAATGACAATAGCAAAAAAGTGAAACAGAAACAGTATCCCAAACGGGTGCTTTTGTCACATTTTGAGAAGGACGAGCATATATTAGAGTATAGGACAAGCTAATCGCTTGTTCTATTCAATACTCACACTCCTTGTCACATTGAGAGCATCCACTGGTTCGGGTGCTCTTGTTTATTATGTAGAAATTACACAATGAACGAGAATAGGACAAAATTAGTATTTGAAATAAAAAGATTGTGGTTTGTTATATGGAAATAAATTACTTATAATAATTTGAAGATAAAAGTTTAAAATTGTCTCATAATGTATTTTGGGGGTGGAGAATCTCTGAATAAGAAAAAGGGGTTAGTTAAAGATTGGCTTGTATTGTCAGGAATACTATTTACAATAATAATGTTTTTTACAGCTTGGTATTATGATATAGACTCTAAAATAGCGGCTAGTGTATCTTCAATTGTTATAGCGTGTATTTCAATATTTATCACATTAAAAATAGGTTGGAATGATGAAGAGGAAAGTGAATAAACCAAAAGTAATTATTTTAGGCGCTGCCATTATTGGTACAGCGCCTTATTTGTTGTTAAGGGAAGATAAGGGGTGAGTGTCTTACAACAATGTAAGGTGGATGTAAGGGAAATGAATGTTTACATTGAAGCATAATAGCTAAACTAACAATATATGAATCGACTAAAAGATAGTAAGTGATAAGGAGTAAGCGCATGATCTTGTTAGTGTTAATCATCGTATATGGATTGTTTTTGTTATATTGTGTTCGCACGGCCGAGGAAGTAGATGAATGGTTGGATATTTAGCGAAACAAGCTAAATATAGTGGTTATGTTTACCTTGCTTGGCACCATGACCACTCTCATTTCTGGTATAAAATTGCGGAAAACAACTGAGTTCGTGATGATGTAGAAAAAATTAATAAAGACGGGAAAGACAAAGGTATCGTTTGAATAAATGGTATTGATATCAACCTTAGAAAAGGTGCAAGTACTGGTGATGCTGTTATAAATAAAATTACAAAACGTTCTGCTTATGAAGTGCATTATCGATACGCTGACTGGATTTATGTTGTGGGTGAAGGCGTTGAAGGCTGGATGTATTTTGATGAGTTTTATGTGAATTGGCTTAGATAATAAACAGAACGTATTTTAATGAAGACAAGTTAGAAATATTATGTTATAGAAACAAAGAAATAGGGAGGAGTGACTTAAATTCCGCCCTAATAGAAATAAAATTAGATTATGCTTTTAATACTTTAAATGCTTCTCTTATTTTTCTAGCAAATTCTAATGGTGGTTCAATGGATTCAAAATGCATATACATAGCTCGTGGCTCTTCAAATAACCAATGATTATGAAGTGCCGTAACTATAATGTTTCTTTTTCGAAGTTCAGTTAATAACGGGTTAACCTCTTCTTGTAAAAGAACGGTTTCGCCTAAGTTCAAAGCATTGCCATTACGATCGACATCTTCAAACGAGAAAAATTGAGGGTTAACTAGCGGAGATTTTGTTCTACGTCCAAGAATAGTAAATCTGATATTACGAAATTTTTGTACTAAGCATACCCCTTCTGGAGTAACCATTCCAGATCCATTTAAGATCCTCGCAAATTCGTTACATAAGTTGCTTTTGGAGTCATTTGAGTGGCAACTATTTGAAGACATAAAAAAAACCTTCTTTCCATATATAATTATGACTTATATAACTAGTTCTCTCTAGTAAAATATTCATATTACGGAGAAAAGGCTTGGACTAAGTACTTATTCTTAAACAAGATGTACTAAAGAATTTTTGAAGCCTAAAGCCTTTAATTCAATTATGACCAACAATTTTTAAGATATAAGATAGTTTATACGTAAAAATATCATTTCGATATGGTCAGGCTAAATATTCAATTGTATTTTTTCTGGGGACAAGTTGATACATTTTAATTCAGACATGCATATCGTATATTGAAATCTAAAAGAGAAGAGGTGAAAAACATGTGCAAAAAACATAAATGTGGTTGCAAAAACAAAAAGAAACGTTGCCACTGTAAAAAATAATATTAGGAATCACTTTATTGAATGAGTATTTTGTTAAGTCAGAAATACAATTTTCTTATTTTGCGTAGGGCTTATTTTTTGATAAGGTAACCTCTTCTAAAAACTCATTTTCGCATAGAAAAATGAGTTTTTATCTATTTGCGCCAATTTATTCCGTATACAAGTCCATCAATGGGAACGCGATCAATATATGACTCTTTACTAAGAGTGAGAGACCTTGATACTATTGGTATCGGGGCTTTTTTCTTTTTGTGGCTAAAACACTTTTCCATGCAATAAAGCTCATCCACCCACAAAAACATCATATTTACCCCAATATGTTATTCATATAAGCTTCAAACCCTAAAATAGAATTTTTATTAATTTTATCGCTCATATGAGAGTAAATGTTAGAAATGATTTCAATGCTTTTATGTCCTACTAGATCAATTGAATTTATATATACGACCACGTTGTATTAGTGTCGTGGTCTTTATGTTTCTAAATGGATTAAGAAAGCCCTCTTAGCTCACAAGACACATAAAACATTTAAAATGGTTTTGTCATGTATTATTGGCGAAGATTTGAATGAAATGTATGAAAGAGTAAAGAAAGATGATTTAAGAATATAGCATCCAAAACCGTTGCTTTTTTTCACATTTAGAAAAGGACAAGCATATATTGGAGTATAGGATAAGCTAACCGCTATCCTATTCAATACTCACACTCTCTTTCACATTGAGGGCATCCACTTAATTGGGTGCTCTTTTTTATTCGTTTTTATAAGTCCGCAAATTTGTTCATCTCTTTCTGTTTTTAGTAAAGAAGGATCGACTTCGTAAAGTATCAGTCTATCAAAATCTAAACCATTTACAGTTTAAGGGGAACATAATTTTTTGTTGATTAAGTCAGGAAGGTTAAAAAAAGAAGCCCCGTGGTATACGGGACTTCTAAGGGTAATGTGTCAAGTAATGGCGTACTTGACTAAGTAAATTTAACATGAATTTTCGAAAAATAATATTGGTAAATGTGTCCAAATGCAGGTAAATAAGGGGATTTTAGATTTTATACAAGTTGAACTTTATTAAAAAGTGACGGTTGGAAATGAAGGTTTTAGAATGTGGAGGGTATTTTGATTATATAAGATTTATAAGTATATAGACATAATGTAAAAAATTATAATTAAAGATTTCCATTGAATCCATTTTGCTTATCCGTTCATATAATACAACTATATGAAAATGAAATAAAAGATGGAAGGAGAAATAAAACTAGATGAGTGTACAGGAATTATGGATATCTAGGACCAATACGGCTGTAGTAATGAAATCAGGAAATGATTCAACAGCTTTCATTGGAGGAAATCCTTTTAAAACAATTAATGGTGCTATAACAGCAATTAACGCAATAGGGGCTACAGGAATTACAATTCTTGTATTTCCTGGAGTTTATGATGAAACAGTAGTTATTCCCAATGGAAATTCATTACGAGGGATTAGTTTATTAACGGTAATAATTCGTCAGCAGAATGTAATATCGAATACCACTGTACTCACAATGGGTGAAAATACAAGGGTAGAGGATGTTACCGTACTATTAACTTCGTCTAACCATGTGAATTTAACAGGAGTTGCTTTTCCTGGAACAACATCACAAAACGCTAGATTAAGAACGGCAGTAATCACTGTAGATAATTCGACAGCCTCAACAAGTGGAACTTCCAATGTTTATGCGATTCATTCTTTTGGGACAGGCACTCCAGATGATAGCATAAGTGCTGTAAGAGCAACGACTATCACAACAAGATCAGTTGGTTTAGGGAATAAAAGAGCAATATTAGTTGATACGAATCCACATAATTTTCATTGTCGGGATGTTAATTTGACCACTACTAGTTTAGGGGGAGCAGGATCTTGTATTGGGGCAGAAGTGAATCGGGCGGGGGCAGAATTAAGTTTGCGTTTAGTATCGGTTCAAGGGACTACAGCGGATGTATCTCAAACAGCTGGAACGATGATTTTAAGTTCAGCGAATCTTATAAATTCCAATGCTAACAATTTAAGTTTTTCTACAGTTTTACAGCCTACTACTATTCTTTGGGCAGATCCTGCTGGTTTACCAACTGGTGGAACTCGTTTTTACAGGCCAGGTACAGCATCTGTTTCAGCTACAGAGGTCTTTGTAAGATTGAGTCAAAAAGCCGTTATCAAATCATTAGCAATACGAGCTCGAGTTGCTCCTGGAGGGACAAGCACAGATACTTGGACTATTCGAAAAAATGGGGTAGATACACCTCTTACAGTTTCATTAACTGGTGCTCAGACGTCTAATATAAATAATAATGTTTCTGTAACATTTCAAGCAGGAGATAGCATTTCGTTAAAATTAACAGCTTCTACAGGAAGTAATATAACAGATACTGTCATACAAGTGGATGTTTTCTAAGATTTAAGTAATAAAATTCCGTGGATTTTTAAAACGAGCTTGGTATTAAGTTTTTCATAGGGCGAGCCCTGAGAGGAGTATCCACATCTTTTATCAAAAATTGAAAGAAGAGTACGATATGGAACTATATATAATCAAATTAGGCAGTTAAGCATCTATTCGGATGCTTTTGTCACATTTTGAGAAGGATGAGCATATATTAGAGTATAGGACAAGCTAATCACTTGTTCTATTCAATACTCACACTCCTTGTCACATTGAGAGCATCCACTAGATCGGGTGCTCTTTTTCACATTTTTACAAGAACGAGCATATACTGCTTGTACCTCTTAACTTTCGTTAAAAGGAATATCGTAATCCAAATCCCAAAGAAGAGCGCTTGCGGAAACAGGTGCTCTTTTTATTTGTAGGATTTAGTGGATTTTTGTCGAATAAACTAATTAAGTGACGAAAAATATGGGAAATGAGGAATGATATCATGATGTGGTTAAGTTTCTTTATCGGATATATTGTAGGTACAATTATTTGTTTAATCATTATGATTCAGTTTCTTAAAGCGAAAGAAGTTAAGGACTTGGATTATGATATTGATTCTTCAATTAAGAAAGAAATGGAACAGTTGAAAGAGATAAAGAATGATAATGACATAGAAAATAAGACGAGAATTAGAATTACTTATTGTAAAAAGTGTGGAAGGCCAGTATGAAATCGAAGGGTCTTTTTATTATTTCAGTTTGCTGTGGAATAGAGTATCGATAAGGAAAGATAAGGAGTGACCATTGACCCTATAAATAAAAACTCTACTCTCTATATAATGAGAGTAGAGTTCATGGATGCAGTTGCTGACTTCTCGGGATGGTGTCAGCAACTAAATAATATCATGAGTATTCAGAAAAAACATTAAATAAATATTTCCTATTTTTCGAATAATAGTTAAATTAAGTGAAATGTACAAAAGCGTTATTTGAAGAGGCAAATAGGAAAAAGCTCTAACTTTAATACAGCTAGAGCTTTTTATTTTTTAACAAAATATGGCTTTGGCGCGGAAGTAATCAGAATATATTCACAATAAAAAAACCGCCTCATAATATATAGAGATTGCAATGTCTTAAGTTCTAAAGGATGTGAATACATGGAAGACATAGAAGATTTAAATGGAAAATTAGAGAACCTAAGAATAGAACAAAAAGAAATTATGAGAGATATTCGTAATCTAGAAACTCGTGTAACTATTAGTGAAAAAGATATTACTACAATCAATAAACAATTAGAGAAAATTAGCGTAAATACGACTTGGATTTTAAGAATCATAATCAGTGCTATTGTCATGGGGGTATTAGGACTGTTAATGAAAGTCGGATTATGAGATATTGATTGTATTTAAAAGAGGGACAAGTGTCTCTCTTTGGATACTTTTGTCACATTTTGATAAGGACAAGCTAACCGCTTATTCTATTCAATACTCACCTCCTTAACACATTGAGGGCATCCACTAGTTCGGGTGCTCCTTTTTTATTAAATAAAATGGACATTAGAAATAAAAAGGGTGTTATTTCTAATCCTGCTGCGGGAAAATGGTTTATAGATGCTAAAGAAGAAGAAAAACGCTGTATGAGGCAAAGAACACTGTAAAAAAGCATTGCTTTTTTATTTTCACTAAATTATAATGGCACTGATGGATACCATTCCACATTTCAATACTGGGCAATATCAAGGATATGTAGATATCAAACTAGTAATTTTAGTCGCTACAGGTGTTATTTCTAATCCTGATGCGGGAAAACGATTTGTTGAAAAGGTGCTAAAGAAGAATAAAAACGCTGTATGAGGCAAAGAGCACTGTCCAAAGGCATTGCTTTTTTATTTTTATTATTATCTAAATATAGGGAGATAACGAATAATGAATAAAAACATCGTAGACATATCAAAATACAATGACAAAATTAATTGGAACGTAGCTGCTCCGAATCTTGATTTAGCAATTTGTCGTGTGCAATATGGTTCAAATAAAGTAGATAATCTATATAAACAGCATGTAGCGAATCTAGAAGCGCGCGGAATTCCTCATGCTGCTTATGCATATGGTTGCTATGTATCTGTGGAAGATGCAATTGTAGAAGCAAAGGACTTTATGGCTCGTGTTAGCCCTAACGCTAAATTTCTAGTGCTAGATGTTGAAGATGACACTTTAGCTAGTTGCGGTTCTACTAACCTAGCAAAAGCGTCACAAGTGTTCATCGATACTTGTAAAGCGGCAGGATGGAAAGTAGGTTTCTACGTATCTCATCATATGTACAGCTCTTATGGATTACAAAATGTAAAAGCTGATTTCCTTTGGATTCCTCGCTATGGAGCAAAACCGGTATATGCATGTGATTTGTGGCAATATGCTGATAATGCAACAGGTGGTTACGTTGAAGGAATTGGGAATTGTGATGTAAACCGTTTAAATAGTGATAAAACCTTAGAATGGTTTATTGGTAAGGGAAGTAACAACATTGCAGGAGATAATGAAAATGTTGTTTTACCTCCAGATTGGAAAACAAATAATTTGGGCGGTATCACTGTAACAGCAGATATTGCAAATGTACGAGAAAATCCATCTACTGATGCAAAAGCTATGCGTCAAGTAAAAAAGGGAAGCGGTCACGTTTACCTTGATTGGCATTACGATGGCTCTTATTTCTGGTACAAAATTGCGGAGAAGAACTGGTTACGTGCTGATGTTTGTAAAATCAATAAAGACGGAAAAAATAAAGGTGTCGTTTGGGTAAATGGTACTGATATCAATCTCAGAAAAGGTGCAAGTACAGGTGATGCTGTTGTTGAGCAGATTAATAATGCTGGAGCATATGATGTACACTATCGTTACGAAAATTGGATTTTCGTAAATGGCGGCGGATTGAAAACTGGTGGTTGGATGTATTTTGATGAATCTTATGTAAACTGGATTAGATAATGAAGAAAGCCGCTCCTTTTTCGGGAGCGGCTTTCTCTTTACATATTTTACTTTTTTCTTTCTTGTAGTTCCAAACAATCTCTACTACTTCTTTGGGCGTCAAATCTCTAAAATCCCAGAAAATTAGGTCTGAAACAGCAGGGTGAATTTGCTTATTTCTATATTCACCAAGTTCTCTTAGGGTTGTAAAAATTATACAATATCGTTAGTTGAAACAATAAATGGAATTTTTGTTTTAAATATCTCGTTGTTATCAATAGATGCGGATATACCCATTTCATCGTGGTGTTTACCAGTATAACTAATGTGTAAATAGTAATAGTTATTAACGAAATCTATGTTAGAAAAATCATCATCTATAGGAATTTGGAATTCAATATGATCAATATCTTTGCTAGTGTAGCCTTGTTCTGGATCATATTCAACGATATATCTTTTAACAATAGTTGTTTCTTTTCCTCCAAGTTGGTGATATAAGGTGAACCATATTGCTACATAATCAGGAGTTTCATGAATGTAAGGGAGTGTTCTTTGAGTAAGCCCTCCAATTGTACATGAAACACTAAGAGCATTATCTTTTCCTTTATATAATATTAATTCTGAGGAATCTTTTTTTGTGTGTAAATGAATAGATGTTATTGCCGGAGAAAAATTACTCGAACTCATATATAAAGCCCTCCTTTAATTATTTAAAAGTAACTATTTTTCTGGAGAAATATCACAGTATGTTCCGAACTTCTTTTTCTTTCATCAAATTCTTTTTTATATCTCTTAAATTCAGCCTTATCGACTTTTGGTTTTTTTACCAGTAGTCATATTTTTTCCTAAATATGTTTTGGATGCAAATTCTTTTATTAAAAAATAAATTGCACATAATACAAGAAATAATCCGAGTGTTAGAATGGATGAAAAAACTACAGTTAGAATGAATAGGGCAGCTAAAATTGTAACTACTCTCTTTAAGACTAATCTATTACTTACAGTAGCTTCTGCTTGCTGTAGTTGTTGCGTACGTTACAGCGAAGCGACTGTATCATAATTCATAAAATCCCCTCCCCGATATAATAAATCTATTGTATCAAAATTTTGGAAATTTCACTGTTCATGCAGCAGATTTTAGAAATTTGTAAAAGAGAAGAGCTTCCAATGATAGCGCAATTTTATTTCGCAGAAGAATCACCATATGTTGAAGAAGATGGTTCGCCAGTTGTATGGTCTTTTATTATTTGGAAGGTTGATTAAAAACAGCAGCTAGCAAATGCTAACTGCTGTTTCTTAGAGTACTTTTAATCTATTGTTTTTTATCCCGCATTAACGGGCAGTAAGACCCCCACTTCAAGATTCGGTGAGAAACGAGGAAGATAGGTGGTGGATAACTGCCCGTAAAAGCCCGATTGGTTCAACTAACCATCAGTGGGAGATGAAAAAACTTTCCACTGATGGAAGTTTCATTTTATTAGTATTCAATAATGGAGGTGATAATTTTGGTGATAAAAAAAGACACTCCTATGAGTGTCGTCATCCATCTTATTGCTTTCGAGGTTTGAAAAGGGAAGTAATGAAAAAGAAACCTTTTACAAATCAAATTTATCATGTATGGAATATATAGTAAATTGAGAAAAAATATACGGAAAATTTAGTATAGATACTTTTCACTATTAATATGAAGAAAATCAGCTATTCTTCACATTTTTTAAAGCCTCAGGTAAATCTTACATCTTATAATTTTAATTTATAAAAATATAAATATTTCATTAGTAGAGGGGGTTTTGTTCCTCATCCATCAGGTTCAGTGTAGTATGAAATTGTTGAGAAAAGGCTGTGTAACAAGTCAGGATGCCCAAATTTATAGAAAAAGAATCTGTATAAGAGAGAAAAGTATTTATAGAATATTTATGTTGACTTGTTCTGTATAAAGAACTAAAATTTATTTTAAATAGAACACTTGTATTTTATTAAGTCATCGTTTTATGCATGGATAAATTATACATCAAAATGTTTTATGAGTGAGGTCGGTTTAAAAAGTTCGATTCATTTGTAAAAAATGTAGGGGGAAATTATGGAAAAGGAAATAAATCTTAAAAATTTATTTGCTGTGATAAGAAGACGACTATGGATAATTGTCGTAGTTACACTAACGATTACGTTAGTAGGAGCGATTTATAGTATCTTCTTAAAAACTCCATTATACGCATCTTCTGCGAGAATACTTATTCAAGCAAATAGTGAAAGTATGAACACGCTTAAAGTAATGATAAATGAACCGGTTGTGATGGAGAAAGTCGCTGCAGAATTAAATAATAGTAGACCAGCAGGTGCGTTAAGTGGACAAATAAGCGCTGAAATTGTTCAAGGTTCACAGATTGTGAAAATCAATGTGGTTGATCCAAATCCTGTAATGGCGGCTAAAATTGCAAATGTTACAGCAGCTGTTTATAAGAAAGAGGCTGCAAGAATATTAAATTTTAATAGTGTTAACATTTTAACAGAAGCAAAAGCTCAGAAATACGCTGTACCAATAAACATAAAGCATATCAATACGATAATGACTGCTTTCATTGTTGGTTTGGTGTTAAGCGTTGGTTTCGTATTTTTACTAGATTCTTTGGATGATACGATTAAATCAGAGCGAGCTATTGAAAAATTATTAGATATCCCTACTTTAGGAAGTATTTCTAAAATGGATGAGAGAAGTATGGTAGATAAATACAGTGAAAAGAAATCTATATCATTAAGGGGGATAGGCAAGTGGTTTTCAAAAACAGAAGAAAAAGAGACAAAGGAAAGAATGAAAGCCTAGTTACTCATACTGTGCCAAATTCCAAAGTTGCTGAAGAATATCGTACGATTCGTACCAATCTTCAGTTTTCATCTGTCAATAGTAAAGACAAGACGATAGTTATTACTTCTCCGAGATTTGGGGAAGGAAAATCAACAGTTGCAGCGAATCTTGCTGTTTCTATAGCTCAACAAGGTGAGAAAGTATTACTAATTGATGCTGACCTACGGAAGCCGGCCATTCACGAAATATTCCAACTTGAAAATACAATTGGGTTAACAAATGTTTTAAGTGGCGAAAAAGTAATGGAGGGGGCTGTAAAGAAAACAGGAATTGGAAGACTGCACGTATTAACAAGTGGTCCAGTTCCGTTTAACCCCGCTGAGCTACTTAGTTCGGTAGTAATGGAGACCTTAATTCAAAAAGTAATGGAGCAGTATGATATCATATTAATCGACTCTCCGCCGATTTTAGAGGTAGCAGATACAAGTATTTTAGCTGATCGATGTGATGGAGCATTATTAGTAATAAACTATAATCATACTATGAATGAGGATGCGATCGAAGCTAAAAGAATATTAAGTTTTACAAAAGGAAAATTAGTAGGAGCTATATTAAACAATAAGGTATAATGATTTTTGTTTAATATAGCTATATAAATCCAAATTTGAAAAACGACATAAAACCATTCTTTTTTAGGGGGAAAGAGCATCTGGCCATGCATTGAAGTGGTCGGAGCCTTTTTCTGCCACATGCGCAGTGAGAACCGGAGAGAAAGCAGGTGCAGGTCACTTTTTCTACATAGCAGCGATCGACTTCTATATTGAAAAATTAAAGTGAATTTATATAAATTGAACTAAATATTTTTTTATAAGTCCTCTCATCGCCAAGTTCCTTAAAACACATTGTCTTATAAAGGGAATTTGAATGGTGATTGGTTACTCAATTGAGAAGTGTAAAAATTAAGTTCAATTTATCTATAGGAGTATTCGGGAAATATAAAGGTTATCTATTTAACGGGATAAAAGGATTTTAAACTAACTCGTTCTTTATAAAGTACATAAATAGTTCTTTTAGAAGATTCAATATGGTGATGCCTCTTTACCAATATCAATGGAGGCACTCGGCTATACTGTGGGTTGAAATAAACCTTAGATGCTAGTCGTCAAGAGTGTGGTGTGAGGTTGGGTTAGATGCCCAAATTTTATTAAAGCTTTTAACTATGGGTTTTTGGAAAGATCTCATAGTTAAAAGTTTTAATTTTTTCAAAGTCATGATTAAAAAGGTGGGAATTTTATGACGTACCGGCAAAGGTTGTCGTTATTGCTTTTAATGGATTCACTTATAGTATTGGGTGCAATTTATTTTAGTTATTTTTTTGTAAATGGTAGTTTTCGAGTTATTACATTAACATCTGTAATTAGCTCTATAACTTTACTACTTAGCCATCATTTTTTTGCTTTTCTTTATAAGTTGTATAAAAAGGCATGGGAATATGCAAGTATAGGGGAATTATTAATTATTTTTAAAGCTATTACATTGACTATCGTTACTACAGCTTTTGTACAAAAAATAGTGATACACGAAGTTTACTTTCGTTTACTTGCTGTAACTTGGATGATACACATTTTGTTAATTGGAGGGTCCCGTTTTATTTGGCGGATGTTCCGGGATGCGTATTTTAAAAATGATGATACGAAAAAGAGAACTTTAATTATTGGGGCTGGTTCTGCGGGGACAATGGTCGTAAGACAATTGCTACAGAACAATGATACAGAATTATTACCTGTTGCATTTATTGATGATAATGTGAAGAAGCATAATCTTGATATTCTGGGAATTCCAGTAATTGGAGGAGTAAATCAGATTGAGCGTGTTGTTGAAGAATTTAATATTGAGAGTATTATAATTGCCATCCCTTCTCTTAGAAAAAAAAGATTGAATGCCATTTTTAAAGAGTGCTCAAAAACAAAAGCAAAGACGCAAATTCTTCCTATGTTAGAAGATTTAGTAACAGGGAAAGTTTCAGTTAATGAATTCCGCGATGTTCAAGTAGAAGACTTGCTAGGACGCAGTCCGGTTGAGCTGGATATGAATAGCATTTCAGAATATATAACTGATAAAGTCATTTTAGTGACTGGTGCTGGTGGTTCAATCGGTTCAGAGATTTGTAGACAAGTCGCAAAGTTCAATCCAAAACAGTTAATTTTATTAGGCCATGGGGAAAATAGCATTTACTCCATTGAAATGGAATTGAGAGAGTTATATGGTAATACAGAGATTATATTTATTCCAGAAATTGCAGACATACAAGACAGTCAGAAAATGATGTCAGTGATGAATAAATATCACCCGCACGTTGTCTATCATGCTGCTGCACATAAACATGTCCCATTAATGGAATATAATCCGGAAGAAGCTGTGAAAAATAACTTGATGGGAACGATGAATGTTGCAAAAGCAGCAAGTTGGCACGATGTTGAAACGTTTGTTATGATTTCTTCTGATAAAGCAGTAAATCCAACAAATGTTATGGGAGCAACGAAAAGATTGGCTGAAATGATTGTTCAATATACAAATAAAACAAGTCATACAAAGTTCGTTGCGGTTCGTTTTGGAAATGTATTAGGAAGTAGAGGTAGTGTAATTCCGTTATTCAAGAAGCAAATTCAAAAAGGCGGACCAGTTACAGTTACTCATCCAGATATGGTTCGTTACTTTATGACTATTCCGGAAGCATCAAGGCTAGTTATGCAGGCCGGGGCTTTAGCTAAGGGCGGAGAAATTTTTGTATTAGATATGGGAGAACCAGTGAAAATTGTCGACCTGGCTAAAAATTTAATTAAACTATCAGGAAATTCTGTTGAAGAAATTGGTATAGAATTTACTGGGACGAGACCGGGAGAAAAGCTTTTTGAAGAGCTATTAAAAGATGATGAAATGATTGAACAACAAATTTATCCGAGAATTTATGTAGGAAAAGAAACTAATATTTATATAGAAGAAATTGAAAAAATTATTTCTACACACTCTGATTTGGATAAAGAAGAGTTACGAAACATATTATTAGATTTGGCTAATAAACATAACGCTTCAAAAATATTAACACCAACATTGGGTTAACGGTTTGTGGAAGCTGTACTTGAATCAAAAATATAGTTGAATGGGTGTGTGATTTAATTGCCTAAGAAAGTGTTGTTTTGTGCAACAGTAGATTACCATTTTAAAGCATTTCACTTACCGTATATGAAATGGTTTGCGGAGCAGGGATGGGAGGTACATGTTGCTGCAAGTGGTAATATGCACCTTCCATATGTACATGAAAAATATGATATTCCTATTCAGAGATCACCTTTTAAAAAGCAAAACTTCCAGGCATATAAGAAGCTTACATCAATTATCAATAAAAATAAGTACAGCATTATTCATTGTCATACACCTATGGGAGGAGTGCTTGCCCGCTTAGCTGCAAGAAAAGCGAGAAGACAAGGAACTAAGGTGATTTACACAGCTCATGGATTTCATTTTTGTAAGGGTGCACCTCTTATAAATTGGCTTGCATATTATCCAATTGAAAGAGGATTAGCTTCTTATACAGATTGTCTCATAACAATCAATACAGAAGATTACAATCTTGCAGCGAAACATCGATTTAAAGCAAAGTGTATTGAACACGTTCATGGAATAGGTGTAGATACGGAACAATTCAAATTGGTAAAAGAAGAAGATAAACGAGATTTAAAGATGAAATTTGGATACAAACCAGATGATTTCCTAATGTTCTATGCTGCTGAATTTAACAAAAATAAAAATCAGCAATTTTTGCTTCGTTCGTTAGCCCTACTAAAGGATGAAGCTCCTAACGCAAAGCTTTTACTCGCAGGAAAAGGTCCATTAATGGAAGATTGTAAGAGCTTGGCTATTGAGCTTGGAATTGCCGATATGGTTCATTTTCTTGGATATCGAACGGATATTGCTTCATTAGTACCAATGTGTGATATTGCCGTTGCATCTAGCCTTCGAGAAGGTTTGCCAGTTAACATTATGGAAGCTATGGCTTGTGGTCTTCCAGTTGTAGCTACTGATAATAGAGGACACAGGGAGCTTATAAAGGATACAATAAATGGTTATATTGTATCGCCAAAAGAGGAAGAACTTTTGGCCACGCGAATACTGGAGTGTATTCAGTCAAGAACACTGCGTGAAAAAATTGGGATTGAAAATGTAAATAGAGTAAAAAAATACTCAATTGCCCAAGTAGGTGCAGAATTGAATAATATTTATACACAATATATGTTGAGGGATGTAGATGAAACCAAAAGTCAGTGTGATAGTGCCTATATATAATGTTGAACAATACGTAAGTAGATGCTTGGATAGTTTGTTATCACAAAATTTTAGTGATATCGAAATTATAGCTGTAAATGATGGTTCAACAGATGGAAGTGCAAAAATACTTAATGATTATGCAAAAAAAGATAGTCGTATTATGGTGATAGAAAAGGAAAATGGTGGTGTTTCTTCAGCTAGGAATGAGGGGATACGCGCGGCAAACGGGGAATATATTGGTTTTGTTGACCCAGATGATTGGGTCGATAAAGATATGTATGAGTCAATGTATAATAGTGCAGTTGATGAAAAAGCCGATATTGTTATGTGTACGTATACTCGAGAGTTTGGCAGTCATTCAAAGATAAAAGAATTCAACCTTCCTGAAAAAGTTTGTTATCACAATGAAGAAGTCCAATTAAAAGTTATGAGACGCTTGGTTGGTCCTTTAAATGAAGAAATAGCAAATCCAGAACTTCTCGATGCATGGGGGACGGTATGGTCAAAGTTATATCGCTCAGATATTCTTAAAGAAAATAATATTGAATTTGTGGACCTTAGTACTATAGGGACTAATGAAGATTCTCTTTTTAATATTTATGCTTTTTATTATGCAAAAACTTTTGTTTTTATCAATAAACCTTATTATCATTATTGGAGGGTAAACACTACATCAGTTACATCGTCTTATAAGCCTAGTTTAATGAATCAGTGGTTTCATCTTTACAGTGTAATTGAAAATTTCTTAGATGATAAAAACATGGGAAAAGATTTTTATATAGCCTTAAATAATCGCATATGTCTTAGTACATTAGGGCTCGGCTTAAACACAATAAGCAAAGAAAATAAAGTATCTGCTTTGATGAAAATCAGCAAGTTACATTCGATTTTAAAGGATAAACGTATCAAACAATCCTTTAGGCAATTTGAAATGAAATATTTTTCAGTTGCTTGGAGGGCATTTTATTTTTGTGCGAAGTTTCGATTCACACTAGGATTTTATTTCATTTTAGTAGCAATTGATAAACTCAGAAAAATAGTTAGATAGGAGGGGGAATATTGGAACCTAATCGTATATTGCAAGTAGTGACGATCATGAATCGTGGCGGGCTTGAAACGATGTTAATGAATTATTACCGAAAGCTGGATCGTAATAAGATACAGTTTGACTTCATGGTACATAGAGAAGAAAAAGGGCATTATGATGATGAGATATTGAGTCTTGGCGGAAGAATTTATCGAATGCCGCAAATAAGACCTGGTAATTATCGTTCATATTTCAAACTACTTGATAAATTCTTTACTGCTCATCCTGAATATAAAGTAGTACATTCCCATATTAACGAAAATAGCAGTTTTGTACTTGGAGCAGCCAAACGTGCGGGTGTTCCTTGCCGTATTGCGCATAGTCATTTAAGCGATTTGGGTATAGATATAAAGCTACCTTTTCGTTTGTATGCGAGATTTTCGATGAAGGATAATCCAAGCAAGTATTTTGCATGTTCAAAAAATGCAGGACAATGGTTATTTGGACGGAAAACATGTGAGGCTAAGGGAGTAACTGTTCTTAACAATGCAGTTAATGTAGAAGAATTTCAATATGATGAAGAAATTAGGAAGCAAATAAGGAAAGAAATAGGTGCAGAAGATAAATTAGTATTAGGACATATCGGAAGATTTAACAAGCAAAAAAATCATGATTTTCTAATTGATGTGTTTAAAGCTGTACATGATAAGAATCCTAATTCCCTGCTTGTTATGGTAGGGGATGGTCAATTACGACCATTGATAGAAAAGAAGGTAGCTACCTTAGGGTTATCGTCACATGTGAGGTTCTTAGGGGTTAGAGGAGATATATCATCCCTTATGCAAGGGTTCGATTTATTTCTGTTTCCTTCGCTTTTTGAAGGGTTGCCGGTTGTGTTGGTTGAAGCGCAGGCTGCCGGTTTAAAATGTGTTATATCCGACACTATAACAGATGAAACGGATGTGTCCGGTCGAATGGAGTTTGTGAGCTTAAAGGAAACGCCGGAGGTCTGGGCAGAAAAAATTCTTACTTCATCATATGACCATGAAGATACGTCTGATTTATTACGTAAAAACGGATATGATACTGCTACGATGGCAAAATGGCTAACGGATTATTATTTAGATCATAGTTACATATAAAACAAACTTAGATTTCTGGAGGTTTTGTGATGGGTCCTACTTTAACTGTCTTTACACCTGCGTTTAATCGTGCGTACACATTACATCTATGCTACGACAGTTTGAAAAGACAAACTTCTAAAGACTTTATTTGGTTAATTATTGATGATGGATCTACAGATAACACAAAGGAACTTGTGGAAAAGTGGATTTCAGAGGGTTTCGTTCCAATTCGTTATTATTATCAGGAAAATCAAGGAATGCATGGGGCCCACAATACTGCTTATGAATTAATTGATACAGAACTAAATGTTTGTATAGACTCTGATGATTATATGGCTGATGACGCTGTGGAGAAAATCCTTTCATTTTGGAAACAAAATGGAAGTGATCGTTATGCTGGTATAGTTGGATTGGATGCAAATCAGAATGGAAACATTATCGGAACTAAAATGCCGTCTGATTTAAGAGAATCTAAACTTTCAGATTTATATGTAAAACATAAAGTGAAAGGGGATAAAAAACTTGTATATCGATCCGAACTTACACGTAACTCCCCGCCCTATCCAATATTTCCAGGGGAAAAGTATTGTCCACTTAGTTATAAGTATATTCTGATTGATCAAGAATGTCCCTTACTTATTATGAATGAAGTGCTGTGTTTTGTAGAATATTTAGATGATGGGTCAAGTATGAACATTATTAAGCAGTATAAGAAAAATCCACGTGGTTTTTCTTTTTTTAGGAAAATAGCCATGCAATATGCACCTTCATTTAAAGACAGATTTAGAGAAGCCATGCATTATGTGTCCAGTAATTTCATGATAAAAAACTATAAATTTTTAAAAGAGTCTCCATGTAAATGGACTACTTTCGTGGCAACGCCTTTGGGGTTTTTGCTTTATTGTTATATTCTGAATACACATAGAACTACTGTTTTGAAAAAAAATAAAACGAGTAGAGGTACAGGTAAAGAAGAATAGGGATGGAGTTATATACACTTAAGATATGGAAGTGATTGGTGAATGACTGTATTATGGGTGAATCTTGCTTTAGTTTATTGTTTTTCTTTTTTTGCAAGGTATTTTTCTAAACCGATTATTATGAGGGGATCTTTTATCCGACCAAATAAATTTTTAGTGTTTTGTGCTATGACCACATTAATATTAGTATCGGGCCTTCGTAATAATATTGGAGATACTTTTGCCTATATGCATTCATATGCCACTCTCAATTTTAGCTGGGAAATGATTAAGTCGGAAAAGGACATTGGATTTAATATTTATCAAATGTTTTTACAAAATTTTTCCCATGATCCGCAACTGCTGATTTTTGTAACAGCATTGATTACAAACCTATTGATAGTGCTTGTTTTATATAAATATGCAAGAATGTTTGAGTTAAGTTTATTTGTATATATAACAGGTGGCATGTTTTTAACTTCGATGAATGGAATAAGGCAATTTTTGGCAGCTGCAATTGTATTTGCGGCAACAAAATATATATTTGAAGGTAATTGGAAAAAGTATATTTTAATTATCCTACTTGCATCAACTGTACACCAGACAGCGCTTATCCTCATTCCTATTTATTTTATAGTTAGGAAAGAGGCTTGGTCAAAGCAAACGTATATTCTTCTTGTTTGCGCGGTACTTATCGTTATAGGATTTAACCAATTTATGGATGCTTTATTTGCAGTTATAGAGAATAGTCAATATAGTGAGTACAAAAACTTTTCTGAGGGCGGTGCAAATATACTCAGGGTTATTGTTTATGCCGTACCGATTATTCTCGCTTACTTAGGGAAAGATAGATTAAGGGAGTTGTTTCCTAAAAGTGATCCTGTTGTAAATATGTCTATATTAGGGCTTGTCTTTATGATTATCTCAACCCAAAACTGGATATTTGCTAGATTTTCTATTTATTTTGGATTGTATCAACTCATATTAATTTCTTGGGTTGTAAAATTATTTACTGAAAAAGATCGAAAGCTTATTTATTATGGGATTTTAATATTCTATCTTGTGTATTACTACTATGAATGTGTAGTAAGCCTTGCAGGCGTTGGATATGGAAGTAACTTTATAAAACTTTAGAGTTATATATAAATCCGAATTAAAAACCTGACATAAACCCCTTTTCTTTTTAGGTGGTCGGGAGCATCTGGCCATGCGTAGAAGCGGTCAGTACCTATTTCTGTCACATGCGAAGTTCAAACAAAGAGAGACAGAAAGTAGCGGGTTATGTTTTGCTTGGCATGGCGGCGACTTGTGTGTTGGAAAGCCAAGTTGGATTTATATATGAATAAGTATAACGAATAGAGCATAAAAAAAGGGACTTCCTACTTTAAAGAGGAGGCTTTAAAGTGAAAAAACTTAAAAAAATACCCAGGACTATACATTACTGCTGGTTTGGAGGAAAAGACAAACCTGACATTGTCAAAAAATGCATAGAGAGTTGGAAAAAGAATCTACCAGAATATGAAATACTAGAATGGAATGAAGATAATTTTGATATAAATTGTAATTCATATGTAAAAGAGGCATACAAAGCTGGCAAATTTGCATTTGTAAGTGATTATGTTAGGGTACATGCTTTATATTATTATGGCGGTATTTATTTGGATACTGATGTGGAGGTATTTAAATCTTTTAATAATCTATTGCATCATGATTCATTTTGGGGATTTGAACAAGAAAATTACATAGCTACAAGCACAATAGGAGCGGCTAAAGAAAATAAGCTTATAAAAACATTTCTAGATTCATATGAAGAGAAGGGTTTCATTAAAGAGGATGGAAGCTATGATGATTTGACGAATGTAGCTATTGTGACAGAGATATTAAAAAATATAGGATTAAAAACAAACGGAGAGTATCAGGAAATAGAGGGAATAGGAACTTTCTATCCCCAAACATATTTCTCACCATATGACTATATTAATTGCAGAAAATTTATAACAGAAAATACACATGCTATGCATCATTTTTATAAGAGCTGGTTACCACCTAAAGCGCGGATAAAGGGTAAAATAAAATTAATTTTAGCCAAAATCATAGGTGGGGATAATATTGCTAAGTTGAGACAACATGCGGGGCGAAAAGAAGCTTTTAAGGAGAAAATGCATGATTAATATATTAAAAAAAATATTCCAAACGCTAGTTACAGAAAGTCGTAACAGAGGGTTATATTTTGCAGTGTTGATGAATCTTTCACACTTAATCGGTGTATTAAGAGGTGTTTTCTATAAGTTAATATACTTCCGTAATATAAATTGCTCAATTTTTGCACTCCAAACAAAAAGTAGGATAGAGGTTTTTAATAAGCATTCAAAAATCAATATTGGAAAATTTGTGTTTGTCAGAAGAAATACGAGTATTCGAATTGATTTTAATGGGGTACTAGATATAGGTGAGAAAGTGTTCATTAATGATAACTGTAACATTAACTGTATAAATAAAATATCAATTGGAAAAAACACAAAGATAGCTCCTAATGTAAGTATTAACGATCATGACCATAATTATAAGAACATTGAAGATGAGCACTTAATAAAGGGTGAAGTAAAGATAGGAGAGAATGTTTGGATTGGTTCTAATGTAGTTATATTGAGGGATACGTTTATAGGTGATAATACTGTGATAGCTGCTGGAAGTGTTGTAAAAGGAAATATTCCTTCAAATACACTGTTTGTAAATAAACGAGAAAACGTATGTATCAATCGCACGAGTTGAAGCAGTTCATGTGAAAGTGTCGTCTATATAATTTCATAATGTATAATGATTTCACTCATATCAAGAACAAAATATGAACGCGGGGAATTACATGAAGAAAAATATTTTAATTTCTATGTATGATATGGAAATTGGCGGTGCGGAAAGAAGCTTAATTAATATGCTAGAAACCTTTGACTACAACACATATAACGTAGATTTACTAATATTAAATCACACAGGAGATTTCATGCATTTAATCCCTGATAAAGTTAATGTGTTACCTCAAATAGGTAAATACACCGTATTTAGAAAATCCATTAGGCAATGCATACGGGAAGGCTATTTTTTAGCATCAATTATAAGAATAGTAAGCAAGTATATCGCAGGTAGAAAATCAAAACAACGGCAATTAAAAGAAGGATCAGGATATATTCAGATGCAACTTGTTTCAAAATATGTATCATACTTCTTGCCTAAACAGAAAAAAAAGTATGACTTTGCAATTAGTTATGCATGGCCACACGATATTTTAGCTGATAATGTAAATGCTGATAAAAAAATAGCTTGGATCCATACAGATTACAGTACGTTAGAAATTGATAATGAATTAGATCTTACTATGTGGAATAAGTTTGATTATATTGCATCTATATCAGATGAATGCACAAAAGCGTTCTTGACTGTATATCCATCATTGAAAGAGAAAATCTTGCTTATAGAGAATATTACTTCACCAGAGTTTATTCGGAAAATGGCTGCTAATGTTGTAGATTTTAATAAGCAAGATAATGGTACTTTTAATATCGTATCGGTTGGAAGATTGTCGTATGCCAAAGGGTTTGATCGTGCTATAAAAGCACTTAGAATGTTGCACGACAAAGGATTTAATAATATAAAGTGGTATGTGATAGGATATGGCTCAGATGAATCTATTCTTAGAGAACTAATAGCAGAGAACAATTTAGAAAATAGTTTTATATTATTAGGCAAACAAACCAATCCATATCCATATATGAAAGCATGCGATTTATACGTGCAGCCGTCTCGATATGAAGGAAAAGCAGTTACAGTGACAGAGGCTAAAATACTTGAGAGTCCTATATTGATTACGAATTATCCTACTGCAGCTAGTCAGTTGGAAGATGGATTTGAAGGTATAATATGCGATTCAAGTATTGAGGGGTTAGTTAAAGGGATTGAAACTCTATATAAAGATGATAAGCTCAGAAATACATTGATTCATCATCTGAAAAGTAGGGAATATAGTAATAGTTATGAGTTAGATAAGTTATATAAAATTATTGAAACCTAAAACAAAAGGAGCAAGCAAGTAGCGGTTATGTTGTATTCTACATAGCAGCGACTTATAAAGAAAAGCGGAGCTGACTGTTTAGGCCTGTTGGCTAAGGTTCTTCACCGTAACATGGGGTTGATTTTTTCGAAAATGAAACATTTTTCATACACGGAACGGAGAGTGGCAACTCCTGCGGGAATAGCGAGGAAAGTGAGATCCCGCAGGCTTGCCGAGGAGGCTCGCTCTCGCCCGCGGAAAGCGTCCACTCGGAGTGGAGTGTACATCTATCTATATGTTACCCCCGTCTTTTGGTGATGAACCGATCATAATAAAAATGTATGGATTATTATAATGCAGGGTTTCCTGGTAGAGGCGGGATTTAGGCATGAGCATAAAAGTAAGTGTAATAATACCGGTTTATAATGCAGGAAAATATATTACACAGTGTGTAGAATCACTTTTAAATCAAACACTTCAACAATGTGAATTTATATTTATTAATGATGGTTCGACGGACAATAGTAGAGAAGTTATTGAGCGTTATAAAGAATTAGATAATAGGATAATACTTATAAATCAAGAAAATCAGGGCGTAAGCATTGCCAGGAACAAAGGGTTATGTTTAGCGACTGGGGAATATGTTGGATTTGTTGATGCTGATGATTACATAGAGAGAGCAATGTATGAAGTATTATATAACTCTGCAAAGCAAGATGATTGTGATGTAGTTATATCAAATATTAACGGTGAAATGGAAGGACATAAGGTAGCAATAAGGTATCCATTTCCAGTAGATACTGTTCTTAAAAAAGAATATATAGATCAAGAACTATTGCCTTATTTTCTTAAGACAGATCATTTAAATACTGCTGTGAATAAAATTTATAAAAATAATATAATAAATGAAAATGATGTGAAATTTCCAGAAAAAGTTGCATTAGGAGAAGACGGAATGTTTAACATCGAATTCTTTAGTAATGCAACTAGTATGAAATATATAAATTATGCTGGATACCACTATAGAGAGGTAACTGGCAGTGCTACTAGAAATATAGTAGAAAAAGATTATTTTAAGAGAGCCGTAGAAGTGTATAACATGGAATTGCCACAAATATATACTGATAAGGTCGACAAAGTAAAGGCGCACCAGTTAAAATCAATAAAATTTATAAATAGTGTAATGTCATATATATATATTTATTTTACCCCATCTAAAGATGTAAGTTTTAGTACGAGGTATAGATATGTAAAAAATATGATTCGAAATAAATATGTTAGAGAAGCGTTACCTGTTTATTGCAGTGAAAATTACAGTAAATTAGGAAGATATGAGAAAGCTGTGATAGACATGATAAGGAAAAAGTCGGCAATTGGACTATATTGTGCTGTTGCTTACAGTAGATTTCGAAGTAAATAGTTATTGGGAGAGGCTAATATGAAAATTATGATGTTTGCCCATGGAGGCAGTTTAAATAGAGGATGCGAAGCAATAGTTCGTTCTTCTACGAATATTATCAAAGAAAAAACAGATGACACAAAGGTGTACTTAGTATCAAGTAAACCAGAAACGGACAAGATAATTCCTCAGTTGGATGAAATATATGAGGGTTCTAGCAGTAGTATAAAGAAGTATTCATATGATTGGTGGATGGCTTTACTTAAGGTAAAGTTTTTTAATGATGAATCTTATGCATTAGCTAAAATGGAAAATAACATCATTAAACGTATAAAAGATGTAGATGTATGCTTATCTATAGGAGGAGATAACTATTGCTATGGAGAGCAGCCTGCATTGTATGAGATAGATAGAAGAGTAAAGGCACAAGGGAAAAAATTGGTTTTATGGGGATGTTCTATCGGTGACGAGGACATGTCTGAGAAAAAATTAGAAGACTTAAAGCTGTTTGATGCAATACTAGCTCGTGAAAGCCTTACTTATAATATGTTAAAAAGTAAGGGGCTCAATAATGTTAAATTATGTGCTGATCCAGCATTTACTATGGAAAAAGAAGAGCTGGAATTGCCTAAGGGATGGCAAGAAGGAAATACAGTTGGATTAAACTTTAGCCCACTTGTCTGGGAGAGAAATAAAGACTCCCAAGCGGCAGTAAGAGAATTAATAAATCATATATTAAATACTACAGATTTAACAATTGCTCTCACACCTCATGTAATAATGGATGGAAATAACGATTATGAAGTTTTATATAAATATTATGAGGAATTTAAAAATACTGGGAGAGTAATCATACTGCCAAATGACTTAAATGCAATACAATATAAGGGGTATATTGCTAGAATGAGATTTTTCATAGGAGCTAGAACACATGCGACTATAGCAGCTTATTCGAATTGTGTTCCAACTATGGTATTAGGGTATAGCATAAAGTCAAAAGGAATATCGAAAGATATATTCGGAGAAGAAAAATTAGTTTTAGGGTTAGAAGAGATATCAAGCAGTGAGAAGCTAAAGGCTAAATTTGATGAGATGGTAAGCGAAGAAACAGAATTGAGACAAACATTACAGAAATCTATCCCTAATATAAAGAAAATGTCGTATAAAGCGGTAGAATATTTAGCTGAACTAGTTAAGTGAGGTGTATCAATGAAAAAGAATTTATTATTTGTTATACCTAGTTTAACAGCTGCTGGTGGAGAAAAGAGTTTAGTAAATTTATTATCTCAAATAGACTACAACTTATATAATGTAGATTTGTTTTTATTAAAACATGATGGAATGTTTATGGAATTTGTACCAAAAGAGGTACAAATTCTATCACTTCCAGAAACTTACCACTTATTTGCTTTACCACTATTTAAATCTATTAAGCAGCTCATATTAAAGCGTGAAATGACACTAGCATATAATCGAGTGATGTTTGCTATAAGAAATAGAAATGCTAGAAATATATCAATAAGGGAACAATATAACTGGAAATATGTCTCCAAGTCTTTGGAAAAATTACCCAAAAAATATGATGTAGCTATAGGATTTTTAGAAAAAACATCTACATATTTTTGTGTAGACAAAGTAAATGCTTTTAAAAAAATAGGATGGGTTCATATTGATTATGACAAATTAGGTATGGATCCAAATTTTGATATTGATTACTTTAAAGAGTTAGACCATATCGTTACTGTTTCGGAAGAATGCGCAAATAAACTAAAAAATAGATTTCCGAGCCAAAAGAATAAAGTAAGAGTTATATATAATATCGTTTCACCGACAATGATAAATAAAATGGCCAATCAAAATAATATCGATGTGTATGATAGAAAGGATAATGAAATTGTACTACTTTCTATTGGGAGATTACATTATCAGAAGGCTTTTGAATTGGCTATAGAATCTTGTAAGAAACTAATTGATAGAGGATATAACATAAAGTGGAATATTATTGGCGAAGGGGAAGAGAGAGAGAAATTAACGAATTTAATTAAAGAAAATAAATTAGAAGGAACGTTTCGTTTATTGGGCTTAAAGTCCAATCCATATCCATATATAAAGCAAGCCGATATATATATACAGACATCTAGATTTGAAGGAAAGTCTATAGCTATAGATGAAGCAAAAATATTAAACAAACCTATAATTGTAACTAATTTCAGTACAGCAAAAGATCAGATAAATGATGGCATAGATGGCCTAATTGTAGATATGGATGCAGATGCTGTTGCAAATGGGGTTGAAAAGCTTGTAAAAGATATAAGTTTAAGAGAACGTTTAGCATATAATTTATCCCAATTGAAATTAGGGACAGAAGGAGAAATAAATAAGCTGTATGAGACTTTTTAGTGGGTGGGACTCATGAAAAAAAAATTATTATTTGTAATGAATAATCTAACTTGTGGCGGGGCTGAGAAATCGCTAATATCCTTATTGGAAACGATAGATTATTCTTTGTACAGTGTAGATTTGTTTTTATTCAAGCATGAAGGGATATTTATAAATAAGCTACCAAAAGAAGTTCATTTACTACCTGAGCCTATGAACTATAAATATTTTGATATGCCTATAAAGAAATCATTAATAGAGTTAATTAAAAAAAGAGATTTTAAAACATCTTTTAATAGGATTGTATTAGGATATTTAGCTAAGACAGAAAATAATGGCGCTATTATTGAACAAAAGTTATGGAAATATATGTCAAATTCAATAAGTGAAATCAATAAAGAGTATGATGCAGCTATAGGGTTCCAAGAAAAAAACCCTATATATTTTTGTGTAGATAAGGTAAAAGCAAAAAGAAAAATTGGATGGATACATACAGATTATAATAAGTTAGGGATTGATTATAAAAAAGAGAAAGTTTATTTTGGTAAATTAGATTACGTAGTTACTGTATCAGAAGAATTAGTTAATATTCTAAAAAAGAACTTTCCTGAATATGAAAAAAAATTTGTATGTATACACAATATCGTTTCTTCAAAAATGATAAGGAAAATGTCATTAGAGAAGGTAGAATTTAAAACAGAAGGTGACAAAAGCATATCGTTAATTTCTGTAGGTAGATTGGCTAAAGAAAAGGGATTAGATATTTCCTTAGAAGCAGTCGATAGGCTTGTTAAAAAAGGGTATGACATTAAGTGGTATATCATTGGAGAAGGTAATGTAAGAAAAGAATTACAAAGAGGTATAAAAGAAAGAAATTTAGAAGAAAGAATAATACTATTAGGTTTAAAAGAAAATCCATACCCGTATATAAGGCAATCAGATATATACATACAAACTTCGAGATATGAAGGAAAATCAATTTCTATAGATGAAGCAAAAATATTAGCAAAACCAATAGTAATTACTAATTTCGAAACAGCTGATAATCATATAAAAAATAATATCGATGGGTTGATTGCAGAAATGGATTCCATCTCAGTAGCTGATAATCTTGAGATATTAATAAGTGATGAAATGTTAAGAGCGAAGTTTATTAATAATCTTGCAGAAGAAGACTTGGGAACAGAAGGTGAAATTGATAATTTATATAAATTAATAAACAGTAAAATATAATATGAAAAAAATTATGGGGGGTAACAATGTTTAATCGCATAAAAAAGTCGTTAATGATAAGATTAGGAATGCTATCCCGTGAAGAACTAACAGTAGAAGCGTGTTTGCAACGAGGTATGAAGGTAGGGAAAAATTGTTCCGGGTTAGCTGGGAGTACAATTGATTATGCACATTGCTGGTTAATAGAAATTGGTGATAATGTTACGTTTGCGCCCCAAGTGTATCTTCTTGCACATGACGCTAGTACGAAACGATATTTAGATTATACAAAAATAGCAAAAATAAAAATAGAAGACAATTCATTTATAGGAGCAAGGGTCTTAATTATGCCTGGGGTTACAATAGGGAAGAATGCTATTGTAGCTGCAGGAAGTATCGTAACTAAATCGGTACCTGAAGGGTCTATAGTTGGCGGTAACCCAGCAAGAATAATCGGGAAAACTGAGGATTATATTAACAAGCATAGATTAAATATGGAAACTGCTCATGTTTATGATAAAAATTGGACAATAGGCGGGAATATAACGCTAGACATGTGTAATAAGATGGCCGAAGAGTTGGAGAATACTGTAGGATATGTTAAGTAAACTAAACTATTTCTATATCGAAAGGGCTTTATAGAGATGATATTTCAAATTTTGAGTTGTACGATAATTATTATTCTTTTAATAACGATAGCAATAGACTTAGTACCTTTAATAAAAGACTGGACACTAAGAATTCATATGGGAAGATACGATGATAAATCGTTATGGAATAAAGCTATTACTAATAAAGGATCTAAATTTTTATTGAATGTACCAAAAATAAAGGTAACAGATAATACAAGATTAGTCGTAATAGATATGCTGAAGAAAAATTATACAAAAAGTACTATACAACATTGGCAAGAAGCATCTTTAGTTTTAGGGTTATCTGAGTACTTAAAATATAATGATGATCAGGAAGTAAAAAAAGCAGTTGTAAAATTTTTGGATGCGAAATTTGATAGTAATGGTCAATGGAGAGAAAAACCAAAGTATGTAGATGGAGCTATACTAGCATATTCTATTATGAAGATAGATTTTATAGAGACAGATAAGTATAGGAAAGCATTGGACTATACTTGGGAAATGATAAAAGAGCATATAGGTGAAGATGGATCAGTAGAGTATAGAAAGTATATGAAAAGTTATAGGTATGTAGATACTATAGGCTTTATATGTCCATTTTTAGTAGCTTACGGTACGAAATATAACAAAGACGAGTGTGTAGATTTAGCAGTGAAGCAAATTAAAGAGTATGAGCAGTATGGAATGTTAGACGAACATTATATTCCAAGTCATGTATACAAGTTAGAAAATAAAGTACCCCTTGGATTATATGGATGGGGAAGAGGTCTTGGTTGGTTTGCTATAGGCCTTATAGATGCATGGGGTGAATTACCACAAGACAATCAATATAAACTTGTTTTAGAAGAATGTGTAAAGAGATTTGCAAAAGCTGCTATGAACTTTCAACAAGATAATGGAAGCTGGAACTGGACGGTAACTAGAAGTGAATGTAGGCCGGATTCTTCTGCTACAGCTACATTAGGCTGGTTTCTGTTAAACGCATCAAAAATAGATGAGATTTCTAAAGAATGTTTAAATAGTACAGATAAAGCTATAAGTTATTTGATGAAGGTTACGAGGAAAAATGGGGCAGTTGACTTTTCACAAGGAGATACAAAAGACATAGGAGTATATTCGATGTTGTTCAATATATTGCCGTTTACGCAAGGATTTTGTATGAGATTAATCAATTTATATGTAAGTAAGAGATAAACTTTTGCTTATATTTGTATAAGGAATATCCATTAACAAAGGTAATAGCTAGTTTGAGAATTCAAATAAATTGTTTTTGGAGAAGTCAAAAAGGAGGAATTTATTTGCTAAATTCTTTAACGTCATTTAGATTTATTGCTGCATTAATGGTGTTCTTATTCCATATGCGGGTGTTCAGTCAATATCAATTAGGTTCAGCGGGCGTTCAGTTTTTCTTTGTTTTATCTGGTTTTATATTAGCCTATAACTATCATTCTAAGTTTATAGAAATCAATAAAAATAATATCAAAAAGTTTTATAAAGCAAGATTTTCAAGAATATATCCCGTTCATGTATTAACTTTTTTGCTCTCTGTACCATTGGTTATTTTGTACTTTCACCCCAATAGTTTATATTTTGTAAAACTTACTTTTATGTCAATGATCAATTTGCTATTGTTACAAAGTTTTTTTCCGAGTCAAGGAACTTATTTTAATTTTAATGGTGTTTCATGGACGTTATCAGTTGAAACGTTCTTTTATTTTATGTTTCCTTTTCTGCTATGGATATTTATAAAACTTAAAGTTAACAAAAATATAGTTAAATCTGTATTGATATTTTGGATAGTGTGGGGCGTTTTATTTCTATTAAATAAAAATTTGGATGGAGATAATCCATTTTATATTTGGTTACTACATATCTTCCCAGGAGTTAGATTGTTTGAATTTTCAACAGGGATGCTTTTAGGATTGATTTATATTGAAAAATCCAATAAAGAAAATTTAAACAAGGCTATATTTACTGTTTTAGAACTACTAAGTTTATTGTTATTCATTGTCTTATTATTGTATTCGGCAAACTTAGACGTAGGAATCGTTCGCGGTGTGTATTTTGTTCCACTATGGTGTTTGTTAATTTTCACCTTTGCATTTCAAGGTGGTATGATTTCAAAAATATTATCACAAAGGTTTTTTGTTTATTTGGGTGAAATTAGTTTCTCATTCTATATGATCCATCAATTGGTGATTCGATACTTAGATTTTCTTCATTTAGCGAATACGTATCGCTTTTTGATTTGTTTAGTAATTTCTTTATTATTTAGTTCAATCATTTATCAATTTTACGAAGAGCCATTACGTAAGAAAATTCGTTTTGGTTTTCGAAAACAAACGCATAAAATGCAAGTACCTTTATCAAAAGAAATCCTTAAATAAGGGCTTATTTTTAAATAATTACTGTAAATAGGTGAAAAGAAAAAATTATGGTCAGTAACAATGGGAGGATTAAATGAGAATAACAGTATTCACTCCAACATACAACAGAGGCTATATTATAGAAAAACTGTACAGATCATTACAAGAGCAAACATATACAGATTTTGAATGGTTAGTTATTGATGATGGTTCAAGCGATAACACAGAAGAGTTATTTAGATTATGGACAGTAGAAAAAAATCCATTCCCCATAAGGTATTATAAAGTTGAAAATGGTGGGAAACATAGAGCAATTAATAAAGCTACTGACTTAGCAGAGGGGGAATTGTTCTTCATTGTCGATTCTGATGATTATCTGACGAAAGATGCATTAGAAAACATAGAAAATTGGGAACGAAACTTGGAAAATAAAGAATTATTTTGTGGTGTTTCCGGTAATAGAGGAAGGCAGGTTAATGACTTTTTAGGAACAACATTTGAAGGGGAATATGTAGACGCAACTTCACTTGAACGTACAAAATATAATATAACCGGTGATAAAGCAGAAGTCTTTTATACGAATATCCTTAGAAAATATAAGTTTTGTGAATTTGAAGGAGAGAAATTTATAACAGAGGCGACAGTGTGGGAGAAAATGGCCCATGATGGCTATAAAATAAGGTGGTTTAATAAAACCACTTATATATGCGATTATCTTGAGGATGGCTTAACGAAAAATATGAAAGAGATATTTGCTAAAAGTCCTAAAGGTACAGCGTATTATATAAAACAGCAAATTAAGTTTTATAAATGTAATGTAAAAGGCAGATTGTCTTATTATAATTTATACTATGATTTTGTGAAGTCTAATTTAAAATTAGGACAGGCTGCAAAATATTTGGAAATTCAACCTGTTACTTTAATCTTTTCTATATTTTTAGTTAAATGTAAGAAAATCATGATGAAGTAGGTTTTAAATATGAGAGTAAAAAATTCGATAATTAATATATCCGCTGGTCTTGGTAATCAAATTATTATTACGTCATTAAGTTTTATTTCAAGAACTGTATTCATTAATAGCTTAGGCGTTGAGTACCTAGGAATAAACGGACTACTTACCAACATACTGTCTATGCTGTCTTTAGCAGAAGCAGGAATAGGTTCTAGTATAATGTACAGTCTTTACAAACCGGTAGCCGAGAATGATCAGCAGAAAATAAAAGTGCTTATGCGCTTGTATCGAAATGCATACATGGTAATCGCCTTAGTAGTATTGTTACTAGGGCTCGCATTAATGCCTTTTCTAGGTTATTTTGTTAAAGATTCAAATGTTGAAAATGTCCATCTCATTTATGCCATATTTTTACTGAACACAGTTGCACCGTATTTATACTCACATAGAAGTTCGTTTTTAAATGTTTGTCAGAAAGGTTATGTTGTAACAGGGGTATATTCTATATCTTCCATTATATCTACTTGTCTTAAGATAGGAGTATTGCACTATACAAAAAATTATATTTTATATCTAATTATAGATAGTGTTATTACCATAACTACGAGTATCCTTTTAGCAGCTATAGTGAGTAAATTGTATCCATTTTTAAAAGATAAAGTATCTAGTAAATTAGATAGTGAAACGAAAAATAGCATTATAAAAAATGTAAAAGCGATTGTTCTACAAAATATAGGAAACTACCTAGTGTTAGGTACAGATAATATTATCATTTCATCATTTGTGAGTGTAGCAGCAGTTGGATTGTACTCCAATTACAATATGTTAATTGATATTTGTAGAACTTTTACTTATCAAGTGTTTAATAATATTTATCATAGTGTAGGAAATTTAGTAGCAAAAGAGAGTGCAGAAAAAATTTACAGTATATATAAAATCTATACACTCCTCAATTTTTGGTTATATTCATTTTTTAGCATACTGTTATGTATTACTATAGAGCCCTTTATTACTTTATGGATAGGCCCGAAATTCTTAATGAGTGAAGGGATATTATTTGTATTAATGGCTATCTTCTATGAAAGAGGAATGAGAAATGCGATAACAACTGTGAAGACTACAGCAGGAATTTTTCAAGAGGATAAATACGCTCCTTTGTTTCAAGCTGCTGTAAACCTTATTGTATCTATTATTTTAGTTCAGTATATAGGTATAGTAGGTGTTTTTATTGGAACATTTATAAGTGTATTAACTGTTCCATTCTGGGTTACGCCTTATCTAGTGTATAAGAAGGTGTTCGAAAAACCTATTATTCATTATTATAAAACATACATGTATTATGTAGTTATATGTATAGGAACATATCTAATAACAAAAGTGATAAGTAACTTTATATTGTTAGATGGTTGGTTAGGTTTAATATTAAAAGGCACCGTTTGTCTAATAGTGCCAAATATAATTTATGTATTCATTTTTCGTAAAACAGATGAGTTTAAGTATTTATTTGGTGTTTTTAAAAGAATTGCGGGCAAGTTATTGAAGCGTTTTAAATTAGGAAAAGGAATCTCATATTAACTTCAGTCAGCTGGTATATATTTTAAACATTGCCATCATGAAGCGGAGTTGAAAAAATAAAGTGTTCTGAAATTAGAAATTCCAGATATATACAAAAGCTAGCTGGACTACCGTGTTTTCGCAATTCAAACAATCATAAGTTAAAATGATGAACATATGTAGTGAGATTTCTTAGTTTATAATAAATTTGTTGAAAAGAGGAAAGAAAAAACTATTCATAGAATAGTTTTTTCTTTTTTTCATCCTAACTCATACACCCAATCTATTTAATCTATAGAAGCATAATATATAAAAAAGAAAAAGGGTGTAAACATATGACAAGTTATTTAAACGCTAATCTTGGAGATATGAGTGATGTTGATTTAACAAATATGTCTCCTGCCCATGGTGATGTATTAACTTATGATGATGTTAAATCAAAGTGGATTCCTAAAAAGCTTTCAATTTCAAGTACAGAAAATGCCTCAAGTGTTGTATATGTAATAGAACTAGATAGATGGAATATTAAAAATGATGGGACGAATGCTGCTGCTACTACACTAGGTATAAATCAAGCATTAATTTGGGCAAAATCTCAAGGGTATAATCATGTTATATTGCCAGGAGGGACCTATAAGTTAAAGATTGACAGTACATCATTTTCATGCATTGTTATGCCAAGCAATATACATTTTGAAATGGCTGATGGATGCGTATTACAGCTAGAAGCCAATTCATCACCTTGGTATAGAATATTTGAGGTTAAAGGGGTTAGAAATGTTAGGGTTTCTGGTGGGAAAATAGTCGGAGACAAAAAGGGGCATATATATGAAATAGGTGTAAAGTTTGTTAGGGGAGGTGTAAATCCTGACGGGTCATTAAATAGTAATCCGAATTTTATCCGTAGTGAGGTAGTAGATAGGTATGTAAATCCTGGACTACTAAAATCTTTTAGACTATGGTCTATTTCAGGAGTAACTGCTGCGAGATATAGTTTTTATCAATATAATGGCACGGTTTCTTCTAGTACGTTAGTTGGATTTAAAACCGATGGACAGTTTGCCCCAACATCTCCGTCAGGAAGAAATTGGGTTGCTCCAATAGACAAGGCTAATAAGATGATATTTGTTATTGATATTACGTCTTCACCTTTGAGTGATGACCAAATTGCAAAAATTAATGCGAAAGTCGACGCTCAGAACTATACACACGAATGGGGACAAGGGATAGAAATAAGCGGTTCAAATTATGTTGAAATAGATCATGTAGAAATAAGTGATTGTACTGGCGATGCTGTTTCCACGGGCTGGTTAGAATATAAATTGAATCCAGCTGACTATACGCAAGAACAGATGGGATCGCATATTTACATCCATAACTGCGATATTCACAACTGCAGAAGACAAGGTATTACTCTTGGTAGTGCAAACGATACCTACATCTTTGATAACAAAATCTACTTTATTGGTAAGGCTGATGATGGCATTACAGTAGATGGAACTGCTCCTATGTTTGGAATAGATATTGAGTCTATGTGGACTCAAAGTAATATACCAACATGGCGGCCTGAACTAAATCAATCAGGGCTTGAATTGAACACTAGAATTTATATTTATAATAATTACATTTATAGCAATGCACGTGGGCATTTTGTAAACGTTGATGGTATTCATGTAGTTTTAGAAAATAACATATTTGAAGGTTTTAATGTTGGAGGAGTTAGTTCTTATCAGAATAACTGGTATATTAAATATCTAAATAATACTTTTATTGGATGTGAACTCACTGTTAAAGGAGATAACTTTGTCAATGGAGCAGTATGTAATAACGGGAATATAAAGTTACAAGATATTAGAGGAGCAGTCGTTACAAATTGTCAAATAAAGAATGGCTCATTTTCCGTTTCGAGTACTTATGGTTACTTTGGAACTCCTGCTGTAAATGTCACTACTAAGACATTTACTTATAGCTCACCGCATGGAATGGGAAATGGCGCAAAGATATGTTTCGAACAATGGATTGGAAAAGTTCCTGCTGGAATTAGTGTAGATAAACTGTATTATACAGTAAATGTAACACCAACAAGTTTCCAAGTGGCTGAAACATTAAATGGACCGCCGGTAGTCATAACGGATGCAGGAACAGCAGGATTCAATATAAGCAGATGTGATTATGGGAGATGCTACATCTCAGATATTACTATTGAAAGAGAGTGGAGAAGCGATAATGCTGTAGCACAAAACCTTTCAGTAATTATGACAGGAGGGGTTCTTAAGAACATTAATGTCAAGAACTATGACATTAGCATCAAGCCACCTGCTAATTATGCTGGACGACCTATCACAGTAGAAGGATTAACCTTGATTGAAGGCGCTGCAGATTTGGAATGTTGTAATTTAAGTAACGGTAAGTTCTTAAGAGCAAAAACTAGTCGAATGGGTGGAGATCTATCGCTAGGTTCTAATAATGCTCAATATACGAGGAAGATAAATACAGACAACTGCTTATTTCAAAACGTAGGCGTAAATTTTGAAGGAAACGTTGTGAATAATCGCAGTACATTTTTAAACTCCATTATCAAGAAAACAGATAGTTCTACCGTTTCCATCATTGCACATAGTTATTTGGAAAATACTGTGGTCAGCTTACGGTGGTTAACGAAGGAAAAAGCGGTGACGATAGCACAGTGTATATTTAATAATGTGTCTACTGATATAAACGCAAGTACTAGGTTGATAGATAATACTGTTATTAATTAAGTAGAGATTCATATTGTAAAGAAAGAATTACTATATAAATACAAATTAAAAAATCGACATAAAACCCTCTTTCTTTTTAGGCGGACGAGAGCATCTGGCCATGCACAGAAGCGTTCAGGGCCTTTTTCTGCCACATGCAAGGTTTAAAACAAAAGGAGAAAGTAAGTAGCGGTCATGTTGTATTCTGTATAGCAGCGATTTATATGTCGAAAAATTAAAATGGATATATATGTTTTTATAATCATATCCACTTTAATAGCGTATTTAGACTTCTAGAAATTTTGAGATAGCTATTGTTTCAGGTAACTTTTTTAACCAGCAAGGCACAAAACCATAAAAAATCATCTCAATTCGTTATTTTACAACAGCGAACTGGGATGTTTTTTTATACTTAATGTAAAAGTTAACCACGTTTCAATAAAAAAATGTATGAATAAGGATATGAATAACGAGGAGGAAAAAACATATGAAAATTCTAGTTACAGGCGGAGCAGGATACATCGGAACTCATACATGCGTAGAACTATTAAATGCCGGATATGAGATAATCGTAGTTGACAATTTTTCAAACAGTAAACCAGAAGCTTTAAAACGTGTTCGTGAAATTACAGGAAAAGATTTTACATTTTATCAGGCAGATATATTAGATAAAGAGATGCTAGATACTATTTTTGATGAAAATCAAATTGATGCCGTTATCCATTTTGCAGGATTGAAGGCGGTAGGAGAGTCGGTTACGTTACCACTTTGGTATTATCATAATAACATTACAGGTACTCTTGTATTATGTGAAGTCATGAAAAAGCATGGTGTAAAGAAAATGGTCTTCAGTTCTTCAGCAACAGTATATGGAATGGCAGAACAAGTACCGATTTCCGAAAATTTTTCACTTGGAGCGACGAATCCTTATGGGCGCACAAAACAGATAATCGAAGAAATATTACGTGATCTGTATGTGTCTGACCATGAGTGGAGCATTGCTCTTTTACGTTACTTTAATCCAATTGGAGCACATAAAAGCGGGCGAATTGGGGAAGATCCAAAAGGTATTCCAAATAATCTTATCCCGTACATTACACAAGTAGCTGTTGGAAAGCTAAATGAATTAAGCGTTTTTGGGAATGACTATCCAACACAAGATGGTACAGCTGTAAGAGATTATATACATGTTGTAGATCTTGCAATGGGACATTTGAAAGCGCTCGAAAAGATATCGAGATCTCAAGGGGTAGAAGCGTATAATTTAGGAACCGGATGTGGTTATAGTGTATTGGAAATGGCTACTGCCTTTGAAAAAGCATCAGGTAAGAAAGTTCCATATAGAATTGTAAATCGTCGTCCAGGTGATGTAGCTATTTGTTATGCGAATGCATCAAAGGCTAAACTAGAGTTGGGATGGGTTGCTCAAAAAGGAGTCGAAGAGATGTGCGAAGATTCATGGAGATGGCAGTTTAATAATCCAAATGGTTATGCCAAATAAAATTATATGCTATATATAAGTTAACAAGCCGACATAAAAACCTCCTTTCTTTTTAGAGGGGACGAGAGCATCTGGCCGCACATAGAAACGGTTAGAGCCTTTTCCTACCACATGCAATATTTAAAACAAAAGGAGGAAGCAAGTAGCGATCATGTTGTATTCTGCATAGCAGCGACTTATATGTCGAAAAATGAAAATGGCTATATATAAGGGATGTTAGAGAGTAAAAAATTGTTAGTAATAGAGTGAAAAATAAATACAAATCCCACTTGAAATAGCTAGAATTTGTATATGTAAACAGATTTTTCGAAAGAGGGGCTTAAACATGAACATTTCTGAGAGATTAACTCAGCAGGAATTTAAAGAGATACTCATGTATATATACAAAAGAGGTCAAGAATCAAAAAATGTGGAAGTAAAACGTTTAATCGAAGAAATTAAACAATACCTCATTTCGATTATGTATACATCAAAATAATTTATAAATCTTAAAAAATTGGTTCTAAGATTTATTGTGAAATGATATGTATATAAACACCAATTGAAAAGATCGACATAAAATCATTCATTTTAGGTGAGAGAGCGCGTCTGGTCATGCATACAAGCGATCAGGGCCTTTTTCTGCCATGTGCGAAGTGAAACAAGAGAGAAAGCAAGTGCAGGCTCCTTTTTCTGCATAGCAGCGACTTATATGTTGAAAAATGAAAATGGATGTATATATAACGAAAGCCTTTCATACTATTGATCTGTGAAAAGGCGCTTGCAAGAATCTTGGATAGGAGTATGATTATTGATGAAGCGAATTTTTGATTTACTGATTTCTTTGTTTTTATTATTGTGTTTATCTTCTGTTATCGTTGTAGTAGCCGTTTTGGTTAGATTAAAATTAGGATCACCTATAATATTTAAACAACAACGTCCAGGACTACATGGAAAACCGTTCTATCTTTACAAATTTCGCACAATGACTGATGAAAGAGATAATCAGGGTAAGTCCTTGCCTGATCAAGTGAGATTAACCACATTTGGTAAATTTCTTAGGAAATGTAGTTTAGATGAATTGCCGCAACTTATAAATGTTGTGAAAGGTGACCTAAGTTTAGTAGGACCGCGACCATTATTAATGGAATACTTATCTTTATATTCTAGTGAACAAGCTAAAAGACATGATGTAAAACCTGGGATTACTGGGTGGGCACAAGTGAATGGAAGAAATGCAATTACTTGGGAAGAAAAATTCAAATTAGATGTATGGTATGTAAATAATCAATCTTTTTTAATCGATATGAAGATATTATTTCTTACACTAATAAAAGTGTTTAAATCAGAAGGAGTAAATCAAGATGGTCATGTAACAATGGAACGTTTTACCGGTATGAAATAGACTGTGAGAGGAGGTAATGAATGGAAATTGTAATGATTGGACAAGGTGGTCACAGTAAAGTTATACAGGATATTATTTTATCAAACAAGGAATATGAAATCGTTGGATATTTAGATGATCGATATGAAGATATAACTAGAGTAGATAATATTTATTTCGGCCCGATTTCAACTGCCTATGAAATGATTAACGATGTTAATCAAATAAAATTTGTTATTGCAATAGGGAATAATAAAGTTAGAAAAAAAATTGCCGAGAAATTGAGTCTGCCTGACAATTGTTATGCCACGTTAATACATAAAACAGCCGTTATAAGTCCGAATGCTAAGATAGGAAACGGTACAGTTGTTATGCCGCATGCGGTGATTAATGCTGATACTCAAATTGGCAATCATTCTATTATAAATACGGGTTCTATTGTTGAACATGACAATATATTAGGTGATTTTGTGCATATTTCTCCTCATGCTACACTTACAGGTTCTATCATCATCGAAGAAGGGGCACATATAGGGGCAGCGGCTACTCTTATTCCAAGTGTTAAAATCGGAGAATGGTCTGTTATTGGAGCAGGGGCTGTTGTGATAAATGATATTCCCCCTAATTGTACAGCCGTTGGTATCCCTGCCAAAGTTATTAATGAATTGAGTTACTAGGAGTGATAAAAATGGTAATAACACAACAGAAAAACCGAATCTTTCTCTCTACTCCGCATATGAGCGGCAATGAACAAAAATATATTCAAGATGCCTTTGATACAAACTGGATTGCTCCTCTTGGGCCAAATGTGGATGCTTTTGAAGAAGAACTCGCATCTTTTGTTGGAACTAGAGATGCTGCAGCGGTTAGTTCAGGTACTGCCGCTATCCATTTAGCTCTGCGGTTATTAGATGTTCAAAAAGGGGATAAAGTGTTTTGTTCAAGTCTTACTTTTATAGCGAGTGCCAATCCAATTATGTATTTAGGGGCTGAACCAGTATTTATCGATTCAGAGCCAGAAACATGGAACATGTCGCCGCAAGCTTTAGAACGTGCGCTTTCTGATGCTCATAAAGAAGGTAAATTGCCAAAAGCTATTATCACTGTTAACTTATATGGGCAGAGCGCAAAAATGGATGAGATTTGTTCTTTATGTAATAAATATAATGTTCCTATTATTGAGGATGCAGCGGAATCTTTAGGTTCTACATATAAAGGAAAAGCCAGTGGTACATTTGGGAAATTTGGTATTTATTCTTTTAATGGCAACAAAATTATTACAACTTCTGGTGGAGGAATGCTTGTTTCTGATGACGTTGAGGCATTAAAGAAAGCGCGTTTTTTTGCAACCCAAGCAAGGGATGTAGCACCGCATTACCAGCATAGCGAGATGGGATATAATTATCGAATGAGTAATATATTAGCTGGTATTGGAAGAGCTCAATTAGAGGTGTTAGAAGATAGAGTGAAGGCTAGAAGATTAATATTTGCACGATATTACCAGGAATTATCTAGTATACCTGGATTTTACTTTATGCCTGAATTAGAAAATACTCAGTCGAATCGCTGGCTCACAGCTTTAACAATCGATGAAAAAGAAACAGGTATATCTATTCAATCATTATTGGAGGCTTTAGCTGAAGAGAATATTGAAGCTCGTCCTGTGTGGAAGCCGCTTCACATGCAACCGCTTTTTGAAGGGATGAAATATTATTCTCATAGCGAAAATGACCATGTGGCTGAACAATTATTTAAAACGGGTATTTGTCTTCCTTCTAGTTCCAACATGACAGAGATAGAGCAACAAAGGGTTATTCAATGTATTAAAAAATTTTTATAAAATAAAAGAACCTTCTGAATGAGGTGTGTAAATTCAGAAGGTTCTTTTTACCCGAAAGGGGGTTAAATACGAGAAAAAGCAGAGGGATCTATCTTCTTTTCGTGAAGGCCCTCCTTTTGGTGAATTTTTCTTTTAATTGAATATAAAGGAAATCCCTGTATAAAATATGGTTATAAGTATATATGAATATTATATTTATTGCTTTTTGTCTTTTTGTATGCAAATATTAAAAGTGAAAACATAATGCTGAACTGAATCTCCTGGCTAAATTGTATAAGTACAAGGAAGTGTATATTCAATGGTGTGCAACTTATGATCTATTTTACGTTACTACTTCTTAATAAGTTTACGTTTTTTACGAAATATATAAGTGCAAATTGAAAAATCGACATAAAACTTTTCTTATTTAGGTGGGAGAAAGCATCTGAACATGTATAGAAGCGGTCAGGTGCTGTTTCTGTCACATATGCAGGTGCCTCTTTTTTCTGCATAGCAGCAATCTATATGTCGAAAAATCAAAATGGATTTATATAGTTTCCCTTACATTATATGATATAGAAAAATAGGACTAAGGAGCATTTATAGAGGGAGGACTATAAACGGATGATTGGGAGAAATATTTATCAATTTCGAAAGAAAAGGGGACTTACTTTATCCGAATTAGCAGAAAGGGCTGGAATTTCAAAATCCTATTTAAGTAATATTGAAAGAAGTATAAATCAGAACCCATCTATTCAAGTGATGGAAAAGATAGCGTTGGTATTAGAAGCAGATCTCAATACATTACTCGAAACGAAAACAAATACGGAAACAAAACAGCAGATTGAAGAAGAGTGGGTTGATTTTGTGTATGAATTAAAAAAGGCAGGGATTAATAAAGAAAAGCTCGGGGATTATAAAATATTAATTGATTTTATTAAGTGGCAGAATTCAGCGATAGATAAGTAAAAAAATGGTTTATTCTTTTTTGTTATTTTGGTATGAAATGTGTTAAGTAGCTTATCTATATTTAAAAATTGCACATAAAAAGATTGATTTCCTTTCATTCTCTAATATTATCACTTAGTAGAACAATGAAGACTAATTCCTCTTATGATGACACGAATTTTTTATTCGTATATACATGTTCTGTACAGCTTGTTTATTATGTTGACAGTAACATTCTAATTATTTTTTTACCTAGGATTGTAAGCGCTTTTACGAAACATAACAGTATTACCCCATCTCAAAGTTTGAAAGAAAATAAAGAAGTTATGCGGGAGATAAACTACTGGTAAATATCTACTTAGATGTGATTGAGCTCCCGTTGATATAATTTTCAGTTTATTTTTATAATTCACCCTTCGTTTTATAGGGGTGGATTATAAAAATAATACGAAATATTCAAATAATTATACTAGTATTTAAATTGCAAAAAAGAAGGGGGATGAATAGTTCTGTAGTTACATTTATTTTGAATTATATAAAAAAAACATTTACAAATAGAATATCATTATATAAAATGAAAACAAGTTCGTTATACAGAACGAAGATAAACCAAAATGTTTACCTTCAGGAAAATATATTCGTTTAAACAAGAGAATGTACATTCTTAACCCAGTCTATATCCAAAGGGTTGAAGAAATGGATAAAATATACTTTTGAGACGAAAATTCTCTATAATGAACTTCAGCGATAAAAACTTTTTTGCTGAAAATATGGGATATGAATTGACATAACAAAAGGGAAATGATAATTTATATCTTGTAATTGTTCTTTTTACAGAACAAAAATAGTAATATAATAAAAAATTATATGTATAGAATCAGTTCGTAGATTTTATTTGTGATATTTATTGAACAAAACAGAATCGTTCTTTAAATAGAACGAATATAAGCAATAATAATATAGAGGATTAATTACATATTAGCGATTATTTATCCCATGTCAGTAATCCTTACCTTCAGATTCTGAGGAATCCATAAAAAATAGGTGGAGATGAAGAAAACCTCATTGATAGACGTCTCACATTATCCGATTGGATTTTACTTATTTGCTGCAAAACAGGAGGAAAAAATGAGTGCTATAACTGGAATTTTACATTTTAACAACGAGTCTATACCGATTGAATACGGCATTAGATTAATGAGGGATTTACAAAAATATCCCGCTGATGATGTTCAAATATGGCACAAAGAAAGCGTTTTCCTTGGCTGTCACGCACAATGGATCACACCGGAGTCTATTGGTGAACAATTGCCTTTTTATGATTACGAAAGGAAATTGGCGATTACAGCAGATGCTATAATCGATAATCGTGAGGAGTTATTCGAGAGGTTACAAGTGGATTATGCTGATAGAAAAAAGATAACAGATAGTCAGTTAATTTTGCTCTCCTATCAAAAGTGGGGGGAAGAAGCTCCTAAGTATTTGGTAGGCGATTTTGCTTTTATGATTTGGGATGAGCGAAATCGAAAAATGTTTGGAGCAAGAGACTTTTCTGGGAGCCGAACTCTGTATTATTGCTCCAATCAACAACAATTTGCTTTTTGTACGACAATACAGCCATTGCTGTCTTTACCTTACGTTCAAAAGCAATTAAATGAACAGTGGCTTGCTGAATATTTGGCTATATGTGGAATGGTTGATGTAGCCGATACCACTATAACGCCTTATAAAAATATAGAACAAGTACCACCATCTCATAGCATTATAGTAGTTGGGAATAAAGTAACGCTTTCGAGATATTGTACGCTAGTTCCAGAAAGAAAGCTTCGCTTAAAGTCAAATGAAGAGTATGTAGAAGCATTTCAAGAAGTTTTTCAAGAGGCTGTTACATCTCGAGTACGAACTCACCGACAAGTTGGAGCACAGTTAAGCGGAGGATTGGATTCGGGTTCTATTGCGAGCTTTGCTGCCAAAGTTTTACGTGAAGAAAACAAACCATTACATACATTTAGCTACATACCATCAAATGATTTTGAGGATTTTACACCTAAACATCTAATGCCGGATGAGCGACCGCTTATTAAAGAAACGGTACGATATGTAGGAGGTATAGAAGACAATTATTTAGATTTTAAGGGAAGGGATCCATTTTCTGAAATAACGGATTTCCTCGGAATAATGGAGATGCCATATAAATTCTTTGAGAATTCTTTTTGGATGAAAGGAATGTTTGAGGAAGGCTACAAGGAAGACGTTGGAGTCCTTTTAAATGGTGGAAGAGGAAATCTATCTATATCATGGGGATCAGCTCTGGATTATTATGCTCTTCTTTTAAAAAGGCTAAAGTGGATTCGCCTAGCCCAAGAATTGCATCAATATAGTAAAAATGTAGGTGGAGCTCGATTGCGGAGGTTACCATTCATTGCGAGGTTGGCATTTCCGTCTATTGATCGACTATTCTCATCAGATACGTCGTATATATTTCCGATGGTAATTAATCCGGATTTTGCAAAAAAGATGGATGTGTTTAATAAACTTAGGGAATATGGAATTGATGAAACGGGATGGTTTTCTGCAGCGAACATATATGAACAAAGAAAAAGTCACTTTGAAGAGTTGTTTCACTGGAATGCAAGTAATACAGTGGCAACAAAATTGTCATTGCACTATTCATTGTGGAAACGCGATCCAAGTAATGACATACGTGTGATTCGTTATTGTTTATCTGTACCAGAAGAACAATATGTACAAAATGGATTGGATCGTGCGTTGATTCGTAGATCTACCGAAAAGTATTTGCCTGATAAAGTACGATTAAATCAACACATTCGAGGTGTACAAGGAGCAGATTGGGTTCATCGAATGAGTCCGCACTGGAATATGTTTATAGAAGAATTAGAGCGAATGAGTACAGACCAAAAAGCTTTAGAATTTTTAGATGGTCAAGCAATAAAGAAAGCGCTATTAAAAGCTCAAGAGGGGCCTCTTTTAGAACGTGCAATCGATCCTGATTATAAGATTTTAATGCGTAGCTTAATTGTTTATCGATTTATTCAACAATTTACTTGAAAGGAGGTGAGAATATGAAAAAGGAATGGCAACAACCTGTATTAGAAGTACTTGATGTTAACATGACAATGGCTTCAACAGTTTATGGTCCATATACTGATGAAGCATATAACCCTGGTCACCCTGTTGATCCAAAAGATCCTAATACTTGGAACCGCTTTACTAGCTGAGTAAGGAGTAGCATATACAATTTATCTTGCTGAATGTGTATCTATGAAACTTCGTAAAATGTTCTTATTTTTAAGTTTGTATATGCTAAAAAGACCTTTATACTTTTTTATTGTATAAAGGTCTTTAATTTAACCATGGATATATTGGAGTGAAAATAATGCTAGAAACTGAAAAAAAGGTTATGTATAAAGCCTTTGATTTCAAAATTTTAAGTGATATTCCTTTGCCGGAATTACATCAAATAAATGAACAAGAGGTTTCAATAGACATTGAAATTCTAATTGATAATATATCGAGTTTTCCCTCTGAATTAGTAGATGCACCATTTAAACATGTTGTTAAAGATAATCAAGTGATGTTTTATGTTCCTGAGGTGGGCTTTTTTTCCGCTCAAGAGGGAAAAAGGATAACAGTTTGCCCACTTGATGGTGCAGATGATAGTTTGGTCCGTCTCTATATTCTTGGAACGTGTATGGGTGTGTTATTGATGCAAAACAAAATACTTCCTCTGCACGGCAGTGCTGTAGTAATTGATGGAAAAGCATATGCTTTTGTAGGTGAGTCAGGTGCTGGAAAGTCGACGTTGGCTTCAGCTTTTTTAAAGAGAGGATATAAACTTCTAAGTGATGATGTAATCGCTGTATCTCTTTCTCATGAGAATGTTCCTTTTGTCACACCATCTTATCCACAGCAAAAGCTGTGGCAAGAGAGTCTTGATAATTTTGGTATGGATAAAAGTCAATATAAATCAATATATGGTAGAGAAAATAAATATAGTGTCCCAGTTTCTTCTCATTACTTTTCTACCCCAGTACCACTTGCGGGTGTATTTGAACTAGTGAAGACAGAGAACGAAATAGTTGAAATACAACAAGTTGAAAAACTTGAACGTTTACATACCATTTTCCGTCAAACTTATCGTAATTTTATTATTCCACGTTTAGGATTAATGGACTGGCACTTTCACATCTCTACAAATATTGTAAATAAGCTTGCTGTTTATCGATTAAGTCGACCGTTGTCTGGATTTAGTGCTCCGCAACTAGTTGACCTAGTAATAAACACTGTAAATAAAGGAGAATAAGTGATGTCAAAAAAACTTTTATTAAATCAATTTGTTGCACAAGTCCCAGGGAATATAGTAAGTGATATGGATGGAGAAAAAGTGATGTTAAGTATTTCTAATGGGAAATACTACAATTTAGGTGAAGTAGGTGGAACTATATGGGAGCTTATAGAGAAACCAATATCGGTTACCAAAGTGATTACTGAATTAATGCAAGAGTATGAGATAGATCAATCTACATGTGAAAAGCAAGTTATTTCTTTTTTAGAGCTCTTGTTAGATGAAGCTTTGGTTGAAATCGTAGAAGATGCAGCCGAGTAGTCTAGTATTTTATCCTAGATAAGAAGTAGGGAAGTGTGTATGAATATAATAAAAAAGATACGAACGTTTCTTTCATTAGATATGAAAACAATATTTTTATTTATAGAGGCTTATATTTATTTGGGATGGGCTCGTATTCTTAAAGGCATGCCATTCTCTAAGATTGCTCCTACATTAGGCGTTCCTATGGATGAAACATCTTTAAGTTATAATGAGTCTAATAAATTCGTATTGAGAGATATTTCCGAAGCAATACATATTATGAGCCGTCATACCTTTTGGGAAAGTAAGTGTCTTGTAAGGGCAATAGCTGGTATGAAAATGCTAGAGAGACGACAAATGGAGAGTACACTATATTTAGGAACTGCGAAGGATGAAAACGGAAATATGATTGCTCATGCATGGTTGCGTAGCGGTCCTTTTTATATTACTGGAGCAGAAGAAATGAAGAGGTTCACTGTAGTTAGTAAATTTGCTAGAAAAATTGGTTAAAAAATCTTGAAGGAGAATATCATGCATAATAGTTGTGGGCTTGATTTAAAATGTGTGCCTAAGGAGCTCAAATTGCAGCTGGAAATCATGAAAAGAGAAACTGCTGCGGAGCTGCAAGAAATCGATAAGGCTTGGTTTGCAAACATTGATTGGGATAAATTTCTCGAATTAACGATTCATCACCGTGTGTATTCGTTCATTTATCCAAAGATGAAAGAATTGGATGAAAATTTGGTTCCTGTACATGTCATACAAACTTTACATCAATATTTTAAGATGAATACATTTCAAATGCTTCATTTAAGTGCAGAAATGGAACATATGAGTAAATTGTTTGCTGAAAACGAAATTTGTCTCCTTGTTTTAAAAGGTCCTGTACTTGCTGATGATCTTTATGGTGATATTTCTCTACGTACCTCGAGCGATTTGGATGTTCTCATTTCTTTACATAATCTCGATAGAGCGGAAGAACTTTTATTGAACCTTGGCTATGTTAAAGATGATTATATTGTTAGCGTTTTAAATGATTGGAAATGGAGACATCATCATATAACATATATTCATCCTCAGAAGAACATTAAGATCGAAATTCATTGGAGATTAAATCCTGGTCCAGGAAAGGAACCACATTTTGAGGAACTATGGAATCGAAAGAGAATAAGTTCTCTTACTAGTACCCCTGTTTACATTTTAGGTAGAGAGGATCTATTTTTATTTCTAGTTTCTCATGGTGCACGTCATGGCTGGTCAAGGCTGCGTTGGTTAGTAGACATTAATCAAATTGTAAAGCAACAACTTGATTGGGAAAAAACTATTAAGTTATTGAAGAAAAATTATTACTTCCATGTAGGTGGTCAAGCATTGTTTTTAACTTCGCAGTTACTAAAAACTCCATTAATTGAAGAAGTGGAACCATTGTTATCTGGAAACCGTCCGAAGACGTTAGCGCAGGAAGCAGTATTTTATTTGGAAAGAATGGTGAACTTACATACAGATCCAGTTCCAGATGATGTAGCAATGTACCATAGTCGTCACTTATTTTCATTAATGTCTTATCAGCAAAAGTTTTTATATACTATGAGTTGTCTTTATCCCTATCCAATTGATGCTGAAACATTGCCGTTACCTAAGCAACTTCATATGTTGTACTTTCCTTTACGTCCTATTTTATGCATCTGGAGAAGAGTAAGAAAGCACGAATTATCATGAGGAGGACAAAATAGTGGAACATCTCTTATATTTTGCAAAGAAGTTACATTCTTTTTCTGGGAAAATATTGTATATAAATTTATTAGGGATGGCTTTAGTCAGTCTTTTGGAGGGAATAGGAATTCTTTTATTAATTCCTATGATAAGTATCAGTGGAGTTGTAAAGGTAAATAATGGTTCAACTCCAGTTCCAGAGATGTTTAAATTTCTGCACAATATTCCTGAAACAATAAGTTTGTTGCTTATTTTAGGCATTTATATCTTTTTGGTAATAGCTCAGTCCCTCTTACAGCAAAATCTTACCCTTCGCAATACAAAAATTCTTATAAATTTTACAAATCATATAAGATTGGAAATTTATCGTGCTTTATTACAGGCTAATTGGACTTTCTTTGTGAAAAAGAGGAAGTCTGATCTTATCAGTGCAATGACCGATGAATTAGGACGCGTTGTAAATGGAACAAATTTATTTTTTCAGATGTTAACTGCTCTTATTTTTACACTAATACAGTTTGGAATCGCCTTATGGTTATCTGTAAAGATTACAATTTTTGTACTATTCGCTGGTTTAGTACTTGCCTATTTTTCTAGACATTTTATAAAAAAATCAAGAGCGCTAGGAAATCGAACATCTGAGATAGCCAGAAGTTATCTTGGGGGTATAACAGACTATTTTAATGGAGTTAAAGATATTAAAAGTAATATGTTGGAAGAGTCTAGATATACATGGTTGCATACTTGGTGCCAAAAGATAGAGCAAGAGCAACTGGCATTTATTAAATTGAAAAATAGCTCACAACTTTTTTATAAAGTTACATCGTCTATTCTAATTGCATTTCTTGTTTTTGCATCTGTAAAACTATTCCAAGCTCAGCCAGCGCAATTAATATTAATTATCCTTATTTTTTCTAGATTATGGCCGCGATTTACAACTATTCAGTCTAACCTGGAACAACTTGCTGCAAGTGTTCCTGCTTTTAAGTCTTTAATCGAATTGCAGGAAGAATGCAACAAAGCCGCGGAACTGCAGGATATAGAACGACAATACAAAGATGTAAAACCGATGTCTATAGAACAAGGAATTGAATGCCGGAATATGTATTTCCGCTACAACTCGCAGGAATCCTTATATGCTCTTCGAAATATCAATTTCGAGATACCTTCCAACTGCATGACGGCTATTGTCGGTCCTTCGGGAGCTGGAAAAAGTACCTTAATTGATATTTTAATGGGACTCATGCAGCCAGAAAAAGGACAAATATTAATAGATGGTACTCCGCTCACAAGTGATAATTTATTGTCATTAAGAAAATCTATTAGTTATGTTCCGCAAGATCCATTTTTATTCAATGCAAGCATAAGAGAAAATTTGTTAATGATTGAACCAAATGCAAGTGAAGAACAAATTTGGGAGGCGCTGGAATTTTCGGCAGCTGCTGAATTTGTACGAAGACTTCCGCAAGGGCTTGATACATTCATTGGAGATCGCGGAGTTAGGCTTTCTGGAGGGGAACGACAACGGCTTGTACTAGCACGAGCTATTTTAAGAAAACCTTCGATTCTAGTGCTAGATGAAGCGACAAGTGCGTTAGATACGGAAAATGAAGCGAAAATTCAAACTGCTCTAGAAAGATTAAAAGGAAAGATGACTATTATCGTTATTGCCCACCGTTTATCAACGATACGCAATGCTGATCAAGTGCTTGTAATAGACAAGGGAGAAATCGTTCAAAAAGGAGCCTTTGTCCAATTGGCAAAAGAAGAAAGAGGTATGTTTAGTAAACTGTTAGGAAATCAGGTAGAAGTTAGCGTCTAGAGATAGTAGGTATTAGTAGCACGTCTTGACAGAACTAAATAAATACAAATTGAAAAACCGACATAAAAACCTCCTTTCTTTTTAAGGGAGGGACGAGAGCATTTGGCCGCGCATAGAAACGGTTAGGGCCTTTTCCTGCCACATGCAATGTTTAAAACAAAAGGAGTACATATTGTATTCTGCATAGCAGGTCGAGAAATTAAAATGAATATATATAGTTGATTTACGAGCTATATTAGTATAGGTATGAAATGAAAAACAGTAGGTGAAGTAAGTTGCGGTACGTTAGGTGTCCATTTACATTTCATTAAAGTGAAAGAAATTGAATGGGATATGTTCCGTACGCAAGTTCATCAATGGGAACGCGATTAATATATGACTCTTTACTAAGAGACCCGACCCCTCAACATGCAGCGTGTTGAGGGGTTTTTATTTTTGTGGGTAAACCACTTTTTCTTGATGGAAAGTTTACTTTATAGTCTTTGCTTTGAAGTATTAAACATTTTGGGGAGAGTCACGAACCGTGCTCCGTTAGATGTAAGGTCAGGAATAAATCGGTCGAGAGCGTCTACGGACCCCTGTAAATTCCCCCCTGGTGCAGTGTGTTGCAAGAGGATACTTCCAGGAAAAGCATTCCCTAATACTTTGTTAGTAACTTCTTTGGCATTTAAGCCTTTCCAATCTAATGTATCTACACTCCATTGAATAATCATAAAGTTTTGTTCGGTAGCCCACTTCACTTGATTTTCATTTATAATTCCATAAGGAGGCCGGAAGAATTTAGGGGAGTATCCGGTTAGCTTTTGTAATATTTTTTCTGTATTTAAAACCTGTTCATGATATTGTTTATCACCTACTTTTATTAAATTAGGATGATTATAAGTATGATTTCCCACGATATGCCCTTCGTTAACAATCCGTTCTACAACTTTAGGATATCTTTCAGCATTTTCACCTAATAGAAAAAACGTCGCTTTTACACCATGTTTTTTCAATTTATCTAATACTTGAGGAGTGTAGAGAGTATCTGGACCATCATCGAATGTGAGAGCAACTTCGGCCTTGTTATAAGGTCCTGCAAACGCATATGCATATTTTTCTACCCATGAAAAAGGAGTCCATGAGCCCCTGACTGTTGAACTCTTTTGTGAGATAGGAACGGTCTCCACGTAATTTAAAGGATAAAATGTATTTTGAACAAGTGGGTAAGGAATTTTTACAGAGGAAGTGTCGCATGGAATATTATAATAAGGAACATATTGAAAGGGAACTACTATTTGGTTTGGATAAAAATCGTACATCATTAAAATACCTCCTTAGAAAAGATAACAATCTCTTTAAAACTTTTATATGTCAATAATTGTAGTTTGGTTAGGAGAGAATGAAGAATTCCTCAATGAGAGGGATTTTCTCTATTTTGTAAAAAAACGGAATAGTACCTTGTGATGTTCAATACTGAATGATATATTATAATTAATAAGGTATCTTGCATTGAACAGTACTGGATGGAGAGGAGGATTACCTTTGAATGTTCAATTTAAAAAAGGGGTATTGGAGCTTTGTGTTCTTGCACTTGTAAGGAAACGAGATTGCTATGGCTATGAGTTAGTGCAGCAAATTTCAAATAAATTTTTAATATCTGAAGGCTCAGTGTATCCTTTGTTACGTCGTTTAACGAAAGAAGGATACTTTCAGACATATTTAAGAGAATCATCGGAAGGGCCTCCGCGTAAGTATTATCAGTTAACAAATCAAGGAGCAGATCAGCTCAATGCACTTGTGACAGAATGGCGTGATTTTGCAAGGGGAGTACAAGAAATTATTGAAGAGGTGTAAGGGATGACTAAAGAGAAATTTCTTCAAGAATTATCAGAACATCTTAGGAAGTTACCAGAAGAAGAGCGGAATGATATTTTATATGACTACGAGGAACATTTTCAATTTGGAATGGAAGAAGGGAAAACAGAGGAAGAAATTATAAAAGCACTTGGTTTCCCTAAGGCAATTGCTAAGGAAACGTTAGCGTCTCATCGTATAGAGCAGGTGAAGCATAATCCAACTTTTTCTAACTTGGCAAGAGCAATTGTAGCAATTATTGGACTCAGTTTTTTAAATTTGGTTGTTGTGTTAGGTCCGTTACTAGCGATTGGGAGTCTTATTTTAACGCTTTGGGCAGTTGGTGTTGTATTTGTTTTATCACCACTTCTTCTGTTAACAAAAATTGTTTTCGCTCAAATTTTTATTTTATCTGATGTATTTGCCATTATTATACTCTTCGGTGTTGGTTTACTTTTAGGGATTGCTGCGTATTATTGTACGATTTGGTTTAAAACACTTTTTGTTAAGTACGCATATTGGAATTTAAAAGTAATTAAAGGAGAGTAGATAAGATGAAAAAAATTGTGCTGATAGCAATTATTTGTATTGCAGTTGGGGGAATCGGTTTATTTTTTACAAGTTCAGCCTTTTTTATGAAAACTGCAAATGGATCAGCAGAAACAAAGAAATTGGAACAGAAACAATTTAAAAATGAGCAAATTAAAAACATTCATGTTGACACAGATGTTGGAGATGTTGTGATTGAAAAAGGTAAGACTGATTTGTTTGAGGTTCGGTATAGCGGCGATCAGGAAAAGCGAAAATTAGACGTAAACGAGAACGGTGAAATGCTACAAGTGGAAGTGAAAACGAAAAAGAGGCATATATTCGATTTTTCTTTTTTTTCATTTGATTTGAAAGATGAAAGCCTTACAGTTATTGTGCCTGAACGTGTATATAATAAAATTGAAGCAAAGACAGCAGCGGGAACGATTCATGTGCAAGATATTCAAGGCGAAGATATATCTGTGCATTCAGCAGCGGGCGATGTGGAAATGAAGGAAATGAAAGCGCAAAATGTAAAAGTGTCATCTAGTGCGGGAGAGGTTGTTCTTCATAAAGTGGAAGGGAAAGTGCATGCAGAGGCAGCGGCAGGAAGTGTAGAGATAACGCAGCATAATCCAGAGTATAGTGTTGAGGCGGATTCGGCAGCAGGAGATGTCAGTATTCAGCTGCAGGAAATGCCGAAAGATGCTGTTGTGAAAGGAGCTTCTCATGCAGGAGATGTTCAGATTTTCGGGAAAGAAAATAAAGAAATTACTTTAGGCAATGGAAAGATACAGATTAAAGGGAAAACAGCAGCCGGCTCTGTGACAATCGAAGCGAATTAAAAACAGACCAAATTTGGTCTGTTTTTAATGTAAATGACGATAGACACCAATTACTTTTCCAATAACAGAAACGTTATCTAAAATAATAGGTTCTAAAGAAGAGTTTTCTGGCTGTAAGCGGAAATGATCTTTTTCTTTGTAAAAACGTTTTACCGTAGCTTCGTTGTCTTCTGTTAAGGCGACAACGATTTCACCATTGTATGCAGATTGCTGCTGGCGAACAACAACTAAGTCTCCGTCAAAAATCCCTGCTTCAATCATACTGTCTCCAGAAATTCGTAACATAAATACTTGATCTGAGCCTGAAACGAGATTCGCTGGAAGTGGAAAATGTTCTTCTACACTTTCAACTGCTGTAATTGGTAAGCCGGCTGTAACTTTTCCGACAATCGGTACGTGAACGACTGGTTGCGTAGCTGATTGGATATTGTCGTTTCCTAAAATTTCAATCGCTCTCGGTTTTGTTGGATCGCGGCGAATGTATCCTTTTTCCTCTAAGCGAGATAAATGTCCGTGCACAGTAGAGCTAGAAGCAAGGCCGACTGCTTGACCGATTTCACGTACGGAAGGTGGATAACCTTTTTCTTGTACTTTTTGTTTAATGAAGTCAAGAATGTCTTGTTGCCGTTTCGTTAACTTCTCCATATTTTTCACACCTCGTTTTCTATAAATTTTCTTATTTGTATTATAACATGCAAGAAAACATTCTACAAACGTAAGTTCGAATAAAAGCTGCGTTTATGGTAAAATATGATGTAAAAGGCGAGATAGAGAAGAGGGTATGAAATGAATGCGATTATTTATGCACGTGTGAGCACAACGAAAGAAGCGCAAGAAACATCATTAGTACGTCAAAAAGATGAATTATTGCATTTAGCTAGGCAGTATGACATGAATGTTGTAAGAGTAGTAGAAGAGAAAGCGAGCGGATATAGTATCGAACGAGATGGGATTTTAGAAGTGCTAGATGTCATTCGTGATGAACATGTTGATGTACTCCTTATTCAAGATGAAACGCGTCTTGGAAGAGGGAATGCGAAAATTGCCTTAATGCATTGTTTGAATAAAGAAGGAGTAAAAGTATATACACATGCACATAATGGCGAATTGCAGCTTTCTGATTCAGATTCAATGGTGCTTGATATTATTGGTATAGTAGAAGAATACCAGAGAAAGATTCATAATTTAAAGATTAAACGAGGAATGAAACGAGCTGTAGAAAATGGATTTCGTCCCGAAAAAAACTTGAAGAATCGGCATTTAAGCACAGGTCGTGAGAAAAAAGAAGTACCTATTGAAGAGATTGTTCGTCTGCGCCGCAATGAGTTAACATTTGAAGAAATTGCAGCAACGCTCCGTGGTTTTGGTCATGATGTATCAAAAGCGACGGTACATCGCCGGTATGTGGAATATACGAAGCAATTGCTTGATAAACAAGAGTAACTATTGTATGATAATAATCAGTTTGTAGTAGAAAGGGGATTCGAGATGCTAAGTCACGAACTCATTGAACGCATTAATTTCTTAGCGAAAAAAGCAAAAGCAGAAGGTTTAACGGAAGAGGAGCAACGTGAGCGTCAATCACTCCGTGAACAATATTTAAAAGGCTTTCGTCAAAATATGTTAAACGAATTGAAATCAATCAAAGTCGTTAATGAAGAAGGTAAAGACGTTACGCCGAAGAAGTTAAAAGAATTAAAAAAACAAGATAAAGCAAAATTAAATTAAAAGATGGGCGCAGCCCATCTTTTTTTTAGTTTGATAGGAAAATTCGTTATGTAACAACTTTCCAATTATGATTCGTTGTCGCTTCGATTGTCTTTCGTTCTAATATGTAATTTGCAATGAGCTCAGACATATCAATTGGTATATCTTTTATAATGGGCTTATTTTGATACATAGCATAATTTCCGCCACCGCTTGCACGGTAATTGTTCATGACAACGTCATACTCTTGATGAAAGTGAATAGGAGCGCCTTTATATTGTAGGGAAACGACTCTTTCCCCTACTGGTTTTGAAATGTTTAATATGTATGAAATGCCTTCCCACATATCGTAATTATAATGCTGCGGTTTTGGTTCTATATATGCAGGGTTTACAATGATATTTCTATCTGTATCTAACGAGAAATATTCAGCAGTTAACTCAAGTGCCTCTTTTATATCTTTTCCTGTAACGCGAACAACTTTTAATGTATTTGGATAAATATAATTTGAAACAATATCTCTCATTGTAATCTGGTTTGGAAAGCCGGAAGATTCGTTATGAAACAGACTTGTACATGAAATATCTACTCCGGATACATCCATCTGTACTTTATTTATGAATTCGATAAAGGCGCAATCTTGTAAGCGAGTTTGCATCGCATCGTGAATCAACATATCACCAATAATGGAGCCAATAGGTTGGTCTAACCATTCTTGCGTTCGCTCTTCATATGTCGACACAAGTGAAAGCACCTTCTCATCTGCTGGAATACCTTCAATAGGTAATAATTCAGAATGACATTCTTCAATCATCCACTGGTTTTGATTCTTTGTTAAAGTGACATAGATTTTCCCTAATGAACGGCCATTGGATCCAGTTTGTAGAACAGTTACACCATTTACTTTTGTATGAGCAATATAGCGATGTTGATGCCCCGTTAATAAAATATCAATTTCTTCAATTTCTTGACACATTTCATATCCTTGATTTTCCCCTGTTAAAATCTCTGTTGGTTCTCCGGTTTGTAAGTCACGTTCAAAACCGCCGTGGTAGGCAGCAATGAGTAAATGTGGTTGCTCTTGCTCTTTAATATAGGAAACCCACTGTTTTGTTGTTTCGAGTGCATTTTCGAATATTACATCTTCAATATGATGAGGCTGTTCCCAATTTGGAATGTAATGCGTTGTTACTCCTAAAACAGCAATTTTTATATCTGGATGTATATGTTTAATTATATATGGATTTCCAAAATAAGGTTTCCTTGTTTGTTTATTCATAATATTAGCGGCTAAATAAGGCATATTTGCATGAGCAACAGCTTTGTTTAATACGTCCATTCCGTAGTTAAATTCATGATTTCCAATAATCGCTGCATCATAACCGATATGATTGGCGATAATCGACATTGGATGTTCTTCATTCTGCATATATTTGGTGTAGTAATAAGTAAACGGAGTTCCTTGTATGAAATCACCGTTATCAATTACGAGAACATGATCATTCTGGGTGCGTTCCTGTGCAATGCGCGTTGCAATCTTTGCTAGTCCTAGTTCTGCATTTTCGTTATTTTGATAGTGTATCGGGTAGACCGTACCATGAATATCACTCGTTAATAAAATACTTACATTTACAATGTTGTTTTGATTCAATGTTATCAACCTTCTTTTATATAATCCATTCGCAGGCAATATCACAGTTAGTTTTCATATGTATTATCTACATTTGAAGTAAACATATATGCAACTGCGACTTTAGAAATTTTTTATCCTTTCGTGTTGACTCTTACGTTACGTTATACTTTATTGTATGTACTAAGGGAGGGCAAAACAATGACAATGAAAGTGAAAGAAGTAGCAGATTTAGTTGGTATTAGTGTGCGCACACTGCATCATTATGATGAAATTGGGTTATTAACCCCAGAGGAGACGACCGAATCTGGTTATCGCCTTTATTCCGATGATAATCTGGAGACATTGCAACAAATTCTATTTTTTAAAGAACTTGGCTTCCCTTTAAAGAAAATTAAAGAAATTATCGATAATCCTTCATTTGATCGACAAGAGGCACTTGTTTTGCATCGTAAAATGTTGCTTGAGAAGCGCTCTAGATTAGACAAAGTGATTTCGACGATTGATAAGACGATTCAACACTCGAAAGGAGAAATTCAAATGACAAACAAAGAAAAATTTGAGGGCTTTGATTTTAGTCAAAATCCATATGAGCAAGAAGCACGTGAAAGATGGGGAAATGAAGCGGTTGATAAGGCTAATAAAGCAGCGAGCAGTATGACGAAAGAGAAACAAGAAGAATATAATGCGATTTATAGGAAGCTTGCAATACTTCGTAATGATTCACCTGAATCAGAACAGGCTCAAGAAGCAATTCAAGAATGGTATAACTATTTGCAGAATTTTGGTCATTACTCATTGGATGCGTTTAAAGGTTTAGGACAAATGTATGTCGATGATGAACGATTTACAAAAAATATTGATCAATTCGGTGAAGGATTAGCGAAGTTTATGCAGGTTGCAATGGCTGTGTATGCTGATCGTAATAAGAAGTAAAATGTACACTTATAAGGTGAAAGGTCTTATTCTCCAAATGGAGGATAGGACCTTTTTTACGGTTATTAATTGCTAGATAAAATATTGCGTTCGAAACGATAAGAAAAGAAAGCAGGTGTTATATAATTAAGAAGAGAGGAGGAATGTTATGGCAATGCAACATGAATTTATCTTTGTTTCATATGAAAAGGGAGAGTTAAGTTCTGAAGATTTTTCTTGGAATAATAGGGGATTTTCTTATAAAGATGGTACAGCTGTTGAAGAATACGTCATTTTAAGTGATGAGTTTATTTTATATATAATAGATTTCTTGCGTTGGATTCCAACTTATAACCCTTCTAGAAGAGAGAATGGATTTGGTCTTCATTATCATGGCATCACTAAAATTGAGAAAGAAGGAGCAAATATAGCAGTAAATTTATTTTGTTCACTAATTCATTTGTTTTCATTAGCACCTGAAACAATGGAACTTACAGGATCATTTCAATGGACTGATGGTGATGATGGCGAATATGAAAAGCTATTTTTCAATCGAGATACTCTGTGTGCAGAATTACAATCTTTGGTTAAGTTATGTTATAAAGTGAAATGTGAAGAAGGATATATTTTACATTTTGGAATTTAATTTTGGAAGGGATAATAAACAACCGATTCCAATACGGCTTTACTTGTCAGTCGAACAAACATTTATCCCAGAAGATGTTGTGCAGTATTTATGAGATTACACAAAATAAAAAAGCCGAGATTACTCTCGACTTACTCCGATAAAGTAATTATAGTATACGGGAGTGGTTTCAGTGGGGATTATTAAAGGAAATATTGCAGAAATGAAAGCTGAAATAGATTTAAAAGAAAACAAGATTTATGTAGTGAAAGATGGACAAATCCATGAGATAGATCCACCAAACAGCGGACACGGTGAACAATCATTTGTATATAAAAATGGAAAAGTAACTCGTGTTGATGAGCGGAAAACACAGTTACTTTGATACCAATTTTGAATTTTGTAGGAAAGGAGAATAAGCAATGTTAAAAAAGGTGACAAAGTAGTAATGCATACATGTGGTGAAGCGGAACACTGTAATGGGCGAGTTTGGACTTGTAGTGCCGATGAATTTGTAAGAGGTGAAGGTATGTACAAACAAAACCTCGTTTTCTTAGAAGGATTCTGTAGGTGTTTCCTAACCGAATATCTTCAAAAGGTGAATTTGTAACAAAATCGTTATTTGAATTTAAAAGTCATTTCTCAATAATTCACTAAAAATCTGGTAAATATTGAAAAAGAAACGGAACTAATAATATAAGAATAAAGCCTACAACAGTTATGGATATAACTTTAATTAGACCTTTCTTTACCTCTTTTTCCAAATATAAACACCTCCGTATCGTTTGCATTTAATACTATCACTGTTTTTAAAATTTATAAAATGTTTTGATCAAATTTTATTTTAAAACTACAGTTGAATGTATCGAGGGAGAGTTCAGTATCGCCGTTTGTAAAGATGCAGTAAATCTATTTAGAGAAAACTAAACAAAAACGCTATTTTGTCAGGAAAGGAGAATGGATATGAAACGAATTGAAGCTAATGATTTTAATATCGTATCTTGGCTGATTGAAGAAGTAAAGCGTAAGTCTGAATAAAAACTTTATTAGTATGAATCATTAACTTCTTTTATATTCGTGGAAGAGGCATCTAATAGAAGAAAGATCGCTGCTATAATATGCAAAACAATTTCTATGTAAGGAAAGAATGCAACTAGAGCCGTAAGAATGCCTATATAATTAGCATAGGTTTTCATGCCTTCTTTTTTTGCTAATAAGATTGTAATGATATGCAAGGTGATTATTGCAAGTAGTGGTATCCCGTATAGGTAAATAAGTCCCTGAAGCAAATAGCAATGGATTAATAAAAGATGGAAGATACCTGTAGTCCATTTTAAAGCTTTTACGACTGCTTTCAAAACGAAACCTCCTAAAATAATTTCTATATATATTACCAAATATATGTGAATCACGATAGATATTTTAACAAATTACTTAACTATTGTTCTGTTATGAGAAGATGTTTAAACATAGCGGAAATTAATGAAAATTTCATTTTGTAGAGGAATGGGGTGACTAGATTGAGAGTCGATAAAATATTATCAGAGTTATGGCACTTAAGAGGTAATTTAGATGGTGGAATGATGACTCGTGAAGAGTACGAAAAAGAAGCTCAAGATATTGCTTTTATGGCAATAAACGCAATTAAAAAGTTACAGGAAGAAATAAGCCTTCTAAAGATACATGAATATCGCCAATTGTTTAATGAAAAAATGAAGTTAAAAGAGGAAAATGAATTTTTAAGAGATGACGTCCAAATTAGGGATGAGCGCATTGAGGAGCTTAAGAAGGAATTATATGCATTAAAAAGAGCAGCTAGCAAAGAAGGCTAACTGCTCAGGTTCAGAAATGGGTTGTCTACAGTATTGACGGAATATTTATTTTAAATCAAATTTACTTAAAGTAAACATCCCAGTAGATAAAATGGCTGCGCCTACTGCAGAACCTAGCCAGTCTCTCCAGCCTAATGTATTTAAAGGTGTGCCTGTTAAATTCATAATTATGAAGATAGCAAACATTAATACACCGAATGCTAAGCATCCCCAAAATGTTTGTAAAGATTTAATCATCTTCTTTCGGAACTTGTCCATATAAATCACCCTTACTAATACCTTTTATTTTTATAAATAAATTATCGCATGTATAAAGATTGAAAGTACAGAATATGCAATATTGCATATTGAAACTCAACAAAATAATCCTTTGAAACAAAAGGAAATAGCATTTTGACAGCCATTTAGTGTAAGTGGTATTCAACATTTGTTATTATGAATGGTATAATAATGAAAAATTTTTAGTCCTACTGGAAGAACCAGCGGACATCAAACTATAAAGAGCAGCAATCATGCTCTTTGGTTTGGTGTCCGCTTTTTGTTTGTTATCAAATAGACAAGGAGTGTTTTATATATGGAACAGTTAACATTCTTACCGAAAATTAATCGTAAAGCTACACAAGATCGTATAGAAGCAGTTCTTGAAAGTATTCGGATTTATAGACAATTTGGCATGATTAGAAATGAAATGAAAGTGACAGCTTCTTGTGAAGTGAGATATCACGGGCCAACAAATGTGGCAGGTAATCCAGCTGAAGATGTTGCTCTTGAAAATGTAGAATTGAGTAAGCGAGAAGAAAGGCTACAACGCCTATCTTTTCAAGTGGATAAGACATTAAGTCGTTTTAGCAAGAATCAACGGGACATAATTGTAAAACGTTACTTGGAAGATGAAGAAATCTTTGATTATATGGTTTATAACGAGATTGGAATGAATGAACGGAAGTGCTTTTTATAAATAGTTTGAGAAGAAGTCTATTGGATTGATAATCTGTGTTTCTACCCATACCGCAAGTGTTCCATAGATAAAATAAAAAGGGCTTTTCCAACAAAGAATGTACGTCTACAGTAGGACAAGTACTCAGTCATCCAAACGCTTGTTACATAAAATGAAGAGAATAACTCATACATTCTTTGTTCATGAACTTGCAGGTTTATGAACGTTTAAATCACAAAAATAGGAGACCTATCTATGCATAGAATCAGATGATTTGAAGGTTTCCTAGAAAGGATGAGTATATTGTCTTTTCCTAACATCCCCAATATAACACCTACTATTTCTATTACTACTGCACAGACCATTCCATTGCTTTTAAGTTCCATTGCCCTAGAAGAATTAGCTCTGGCTCATATTGTCAATGCTGAGGCTGAAAAGCTTCAATTTGTTTTAGGAACATTACCGGAGGGGAAAACTACTCTTTCCCCTCCGATAGTTACGATATCCAATCTTCTTGCTATCGACTCCAGTGTGCAAAGAACCCTTCGTGACGTTATCAAAAAGGAAATGTTACTAGAGTTCAAGTTTGAAAACGTTCTGGATTTATTAGCTACTCTTCCTCCTGTGTTTCTTTTTGTATCAAGTCGTGACAATAACACGGTATCCATTTTTGATATCTCCAATCCTTCGAGTCCTGTACTTGTAGGGGAGTTTGGTGGTGCAGGGGAGTTAAATGGTCCTACCGAATTGGCGATTACCGGTAACACGCTTTACGTCTCAAATCAATTCGATAACACGATATCCATTTATGATATTTTCGTTCCTCCGGCTCCTATCGTCCCTCCAGCTCCTGTGCATTTTGTAAAGAAGTTTGGTATGGGAGAGTTAACTGGCCTTGCCGGATTGGCGATTACCGGTAATACTCTCTATGTCGCCAACCAATTCGCTAACACGGTATCCATTTATGATATTTCCGTTCCTTCGGATCCTATACATGTAGAGGGTGGGGATTTTGGTGAAGGATTAAATGGTCCTTTTGGATTGGCGATTACCGGTAACACTCTCTATGTCGCAAATCAATTCGCTAATTCGGGATCAATTTTTGATATTTCCGATCCTTCGTTTCCTGTACATGTAATTGAATTTAGTGGTGAAGGGGAGTTACATGACCCTACTGGATTAGCGATTAATGGTAATACACTTTTTGTCTCAAATTTTAGCAATAGTACGGTAGAACGGTATAATGTTTTCACTCCTACTGATCCTGTACATGTAGATGAATTTGGCGCTGGAGAGCTAAATGGTCCTATGGGATTGGTGATTGCCCCTCCTGTCCCTGTTTTCCCTCCTAATCCTTGTTATATCGCAAATCAATTGGCTAACACGGTATCGATTTATTCCCTTCCTTCAGATCCTATTGTTCCTCCGATTCCTATACGTGTTTTTGGTTCAGGCTTTTTACATGCTCCTACTGGATTAGCTGTTTTTACTCCGCCTTCTCCAGTCTAAAACGTTTTTAAAATAAAACAATTAGTTTTGGTAATAATTACAAATTCCCGATATATAATTATCATTGTGACATACGAATTAGTTCGCATGAACTATGTTTAAAAAGGAGGAGAATTACGTGGGGAAAATCAAAAAAATGATATCAATTGTGGGAATTATAGGAATGATGGTATTAGGTTTTTTGTTTATTTCACCACTACAAAACGCATCAGCAGCGGACATGGGGAGATTTACTACACAGTGGGGAACAAAAACAATTGGTACTGTTTGGGCATCAGGAGACAAAACAATTTGGATTAATGGTGTTAATAGATATCATAAAGATGGAACTGGACCTATAAAACCAGCGAATGTAGGAGCAATACAAGTAAGATTATGCACTGCTGGTACAAATAGCTGTACTAGTTGGAAATCATTCACTGAGACTTATAGTTGGCCATATTATAATGGAAATGCAAGATTTACTGGTATGAGAGGCGCGTATTATAACGTACAAATTACGGATGCTTGGGAAAATTATTATTTCACATATACTTGGTCTATTTAATCTTTTATATTTATAAAAAATTTTGATTAAAACTCATAAAGAATTCTTTAATGAAAAAGAAACTAAACTGTATAACTTTTTTCAAAACATCGCTATCAGGTTAACAAAAGTATACTGCCCCAAAACGATAAAATTGAGTAATTTACAAAAAAATTGTTTTAGGGTAATTCTAAATTCTTAAGTTGATGGCAATGCAAGGTGACCCCTTCTAAAATATCATTTTCGCATAGGGAAATGAGTTTTTATCTATTTGCGCCAATTTATCTCACGTCATATACTCAAATTGCATATTTTTCGACTTGATGTAGGAGATGGCGATAAAAAGCTACTCCTATTTTTTATACACATATATATTTATTAATAGAAGAAAACAAAATAGCATAGGATAAAGTCTAGTAGGGAATGAGATTTTATCTAAAATTTGTAAGTTAAAGTTTGCAAAGCGAAGGCACTTAATGCTTGTACATGATATGGTTGGCATTAGAAATGCAAATCGAATACTAAAAGAATTAGAACGATACGTAGATGTAACGGTTGTATTGTAATTGTCCAGATATTTGGTATATTGAAAAGCCTATAAAATTTCATTGTGATGGAGAAAATATTTGTATTATTCCAGGTGTAATGTTTAAAGATAATAATGGCTTACATGTAAGGATTATTTGCAGTAAAACATGATTTGTTTGTTAGAGTTTTTGTTATGCAGGACATATTTTAATTTGACCACATTTTTGACCACATTCTTTTTAAAAAAGCGTGAAAATCTAAAAAAGTATAGCAGATTGGAACCCTATACATTGTGGAAAATAGTACGTTTTTTTGAACAAATACGAAAAAACATCAACATATTTGTCGATACATGTTGTATAATCTTGCAAGGAAAGATATCATATAAATGTGTAAAACGTTTACTTTAATATAAGCGAAGGGAAGAATAGCATGACACATTCAATCGAACAACTTTCTATCAACACGATTCGCACATTATCCATTGATGCGATTGAAAAATCAAACTCTGGTCATCCAGGAATGCCAATGGGGGCAGCTCCAATGGCGTATACATTATGGACGAAATTTATGAAACATAATCCAAAAAACCCAACGTGGTTTAACCGTGATCGTTTCGTATTATCTGCAGGTCATGGTTCAATGTTACTATATAGCTTACTGCATTTAGCTGGTTATGACGTAACAATGGATGATTTAAAGAATTTCCGTCAATGGGGAAGTAAAACACCAGGTCACCCTGAGTTCGGTCACACACCAGGTGTAGACGCAACAACAGGTCCACTTGGACAAGGTATTGCAACAGCTGTAGGTATGGCGATGGCTGAAAGACATTTAGCAGCGAAATACAATCGTGATGAGTATAATCTTGTTGATCACAATACATATGCAATTTGCGGTGACGGAGACTTAATGGAAGGCGTTTCTGCTGAAGCATCTTCATTAGCAGCTCATTTAGGATTAGGTCGTCTAGTTGTGCTATATGATTCTAATGATATTTCATTAGATGGCGATTTAAATCGTTCTTTCTCTGAAAGTGTAGAAGATCGTTATAAAGCATACGGCTGGCAAGTAATCCGTGTTGAAGATGGAAACGATATCGAGGCAATTGCGAAAGCGCTTGAAGAAGCAAAAGCTGACGAAAAACGTCCAACATTAATCGAAGTAAGAACAACAATCGGATTTGGTTCACCAAACAAATCTGGAAAATCAGCTTCACATGGTTCTCCGCTTGGCGTAGAAGAAACGAAGTTAACAAAAGAAACATATGCTTGGGCATTTGAGCAAGACTTCCATGTACCAGAAGAAGTGTATGAAAACTTCCGTAAAACAGTACAAGATGCTGGTGAATCAGCACAAGCTGAGTGGAATAAAATGCTTGATGATTATGCGAAAGCATACCCAGAATTAGCAGCTGAACTGCAAGCAGCAATGAAAGGTCTTCTTCCAGAAGGTTGGGATAAGAACTTACCAACATACGAAATCGGTTCAAAAACAGCAACTCGTTCATCTTCTGGACAAATTATTAATGCAATTGCTGAATCTGTACCGTCATTCTTTGGTGGATCTGCAGACCTTGCTGGTTCTAACAAAACATATATGAACAAAGAAAAAGACTTCACAAGAGAAGATTATAGCGGCAAAAACATTTGGTATGGTGTACGTGAGTTCGCAATGGGTGCAGCAATGAATGGTATCGCACTTCACGGCGGTTTAAAAACTTACGGTGGTACGTTCTTCGTATTCTCTGACTACTTACGTCCAGCAATTCGTCTTGCTGCATTAATGCAACTGCCAGTAACATATGTGTTCACGCATGATAGTATCGCAGTTGGAGAAGACGGACCAACGCATGAGCCAATTGAACAGCTTGCAGCTCTTCGTGCAATGCCAAATGTAGATGTTATTCGTCCTGCTGACGGTAACGAATCTGTTGCAGCTTGGAAACTAGCGTTAGAATCTACAAAAACACCAACTGCATTAATCTTAACTCGTCAAGATCTTCCAACATTAGAAGGCGCAAAAGACGATACGTATGAAAAAGTTGCAAAAGGTGCATATGTAATTTCTCCAAGCAAGAAAGAAACTGCTGATGTAATCTTACTTGCAGCAGGATCTGAAGTAAGCTTAGCAATTGAAGCGCAAACAGCATTAGCAAAAGACGGTATTGATGCAACTGTTGTTAGCATGCCATCTATGGATCGCTATGAAGCGCAATCAGCTGAATATAAAGAATCTGTATTACCAAAAGCAGTAACGAAACGTTTCGCGATTGAAATGGGTGCTACTTTCGGATGGCATCGTTACGTTGGCCTTGATGGAGACGTATTAGGAATCGATACATTCGGTGCTTCTGCTCCTGGTGAAAAGATTATGGAAGAATACGGATTCACTGTAGAAAACGTTGTTCGCAAAGTAAAAGAAATGCTATAATGATTTTAGAAAAATCTCTCCAGCATGGAGGGATTTTTCTATGTAAAAGAAGTTATTTCGTTGTTTTTTTGCAGTAAAACCTACTGATGGAAGTTTTGCTTTATTCGACAGAAAAAGTTTTTTCTTTCTCCGCAGTCAGACAATCATTGCATATTTACTTCTATATAATGAAGGGAATAAGTTGTCCAATGCGGGAGGGAAAGTATGAGAACGTATGAACTATACTTAATTCAAGAAGATATTACGAAGACGTATTTCGGTCGTGAATTTTTATTGTTTGATTTGTTTACTCGTTTTGCACAGTCTCGTTCCCTTTCAGAAAAGAAAGTGCTGTATAAACAAATGAAGTATATAACGTTGCCTTTACAAGTAATGAAATTACATCATAAAATGGAACAAGCACTGCGGACATATGAGAAATATGAAAGAAATGATTATATGCATATAGTGTCTAATGGAAATGTATACGGTGAAGTGAGTATTAAATCGCAGTATATCCGAATGTACACTTCTGGAAATGTTGAGTTAGAAACAGCTATTTTTGAAGTGCTTAGAAAATGTGAAATGACATTTCTGGCGATGGATTATGAGAGTAAACAGTATGGATGGTTAAATCCTCTCAAACAAGTACGTACTTATATATAAAAAATGTCGAATACAATCTTGTCTTATTGAAAAGGTTTTAGTACACTGTAAGGTAGACAACATGAAGGAGGAAAATATATGTCAACTTGGGTAATTGTTCTATTGAGCGTATTAGCAGGACTAGCTGCAGGCGTGGCGTTAGGATTTTTTATCGCACGCAAATATATGATGAACTATTTACAAAAAAATCCACCAATTAATGAACAAATGTTAAAAATGATGATGATGCAAATGGGACAAAAACCATCCCAAAAGAAAATCAATCAAATGATGAGCGCGATGAACAAGCAACAACTGAAATAAGCGCTAGAAAGGGCACTCGAAGAGGAGTGCCCTTTTATTTTGTCTTCTAAAAATGTTTTAAACTTTAAAACATTCAGTATTTTTGATAAACTAAAAACATCGCTCATTTGGGATAGGAGGTATATAATGAAGGTTTTTTTAGACTTGGCATGGTTTTTTAAACAAGAGAAGCGAGCATACATAATTGGTATTTTTTTATTGTTTGGCGTTGCTCTTCTTGAGCTCGTACCACCAAAAATAATTGGTATCATTGTTGATGAAATTAACAATCATTCATTAACGACTCAGAAGTTATTGCAATGGGCAGGAATTTTAGTTGGTGCTGGGGTGATGATGTATATTTTGCGTTATTTGTGGCGCATGATGATTTTTGGTTCTTCTTTAAAGTTAGCCCGTCAATTACGCCGAGAGCTGTATGAACATTTTACGAATATGAGTCCATCATTTTACCAAAAACATCGTACCGGTGATTTAATGGCACATGCAACGAATGATATTCAAGCAGTGCAGCAAACAGCAGGTTCCGGAGTATTAACGTTTGTAGATTCATTAGCAGTAGGCGGGTGTGTTCTCGTTGCGATGGGGTTTACAATTAGCTGGAAATTAACGTTACTCAGTTTAATTCCAATGCCAATCGTAGCGATTGCAACGAACTACTACGGAACTTTGTTACATCGTCGTTTTCATAAAGCGCAACAGGCTTTTTCAGAAATCAATGATAAAGTTCAGGAAAGTATGAGTGGAATGAAGGTAATTCGTTCACTTGGTCAAGAAAAAGAAGATTTACAATCATTTCGTAATAAATCAGAAGAGGTGGTACAGAAAAATATTCTCGTTGCTCGCATTGATTCATTATTTGATCCGACAATTACTTTAATTGTAGGTTTTTCGTTTTTAATTGCAGTGTGTTATGGCTCTGTATTGGTTGTTCGTGGGGAGATTACGATTGGGGAACTTATTACATTTACTGCTTACTTAGGGACACTCGTATGGCCGATGTTAGCGTTCGGTTGGTTATTTAATATTATGGAGCGTGGCCGTGCTTCTTATGATCGTATTCAAAATTTATTTATGCAAGTGTCTGATGTGGTAAATAGAGAAGGAGCAAGTGAAGAAATAGCAAGTGGTGATATCAATTTTGATATTGACACATTCTCGTATAAGAAAAATGAAGTAACAAATCTACAAGACATTCATTTTTCTTTACAAAAAGGGGAAACTTTAGGGATTGTAGGTCGTACTGGAGCAGGGAAAACGACATTATTAAAATGTTTAATTCGAGAATATGATCATTTTGATGGGGGCGTGCGAATTGGAGAAACTGATATTCGAGATATGACACTACATGCTATTCGTTCCGCAATTTCATATGTACCACAGGATCATTTTTTATTTTCTGCGAGTATAGGAGAAAATATCGCATTTGGAAAACCTAGTGCTACATATAAAGATATTGCACATGCTGCTACTATAGCATGTATTCATGAGGATATTACAAAATTTCCAGAAGGATATGAAACCGTAGTTGGTGAACGAGGTGTTTCTTTATCAGGTGGTCAAAAGCAGCGTATTTCGATTGCACGTGCATTATTAACCAATGCTGAAATTTTAATTTTAGATGACTGTTTATCAGCAGTAGATGCAAAGACAGAAGAAACGATTTTGGCGTCATTAAAACGTGAACGACAAAATAAAACGACTATTATTACAGCGCACCGCTTAAGTGCGATTCAACATGCAAATTTAATTCTTGTTATTGATGATGGAAAGATTGTACAGCGTGGTACGCATGAAAGTTTAATGCAACAAGATGGCTGGTATAAAGACATGTATGAAAGTCAGCAATTAGAATCGTTAGTTGAGAAGGGAGGAGTATGATGCAGGGGAAAAAACGAAGTGATCTATGGCGTCTATTATCATATATGAAGCCATATAAAAAACTGCTGACATTCGCGTTTCTATTTTTAGTGGGTGCAACTATAGCGGAAATGATGGGTCCTTTTTTAATTAAGAAATTTATTGATGAGCATTTAGTTCCGAAGAATTTTGAGCAAAATGTATTAGTAACGTTATTTATTGTTTATATCGTATTTCATTTATTAAAGGTCCTCTTTACGTATTTGAACTTATTGTATTTCCAAAATATTGCCTTCAAAATTGTGCAAGATATGCGTGTGGAAGTGTATGAGCATGTACAAAGTTTATCGCTTAGCTTCTTTGATCGTACACCGATTGGAACGCTCGTTTCGCGAATAACAAACGATACAGAAGCAATTAAAGATTTCTTTGTGAGTGTATTATCCACCTTTGTAAAAAATATTGTATTTTTAATCGGTATTTTAATATCTATGTTTTTATTGAATGTGAAACTTGCGCTGTTTTCGTTACTTCTTATCCCAATAATGATTACGATTATGGCTCTTTATCGTCGGAAAAGTTCAGTTTTTTATTTAGAACTCCGCAATCAATTAAGTGTTTTAAATGCAAAATTGAATGAATCGATTCAAGGCATGAATATTATTCAAGTATTCCGCCAAGAAAAACGAATGCGTAAAGAATTTGAAGAAGTGAATGAAAAACATTACGGAGCAGGGCGCCGTAATTTGAAGTTAGATGCACTCTTTTTACGCCCAGCAACCGATCTTGTTCATATTTTGGCAATCGTATTGGTGCTCACGTTGTTTGGGATTGATGCAATGCATAGTCCAGTTGAAGTAGGTGTATTATATGCCTTTGTGAACTACATTCATCGTTTCTTTGATCCAGTAAATGAAATGATGATGAAATTGTCTTTCTTTCAACAAGCGGTTGTATCATCATCACGTGTGTTTCTTTTAATGGATGAAAAAGATTTAGCACCAGTCCAACAAGGGAATGGAACTCCTTTCATGACGGAAGGGGAAATTGAGTTTAAAAATGTTACTTTCTCTTATGATGGAAAACGCGATGTGCTGAAAAATGTGTCTTTTCATGTGAAACCTGGGCAGACCGTTGCATTTGTTGGGCATACAGGTAGTGGGAAAAGTACAATTATGAACTTATTGATGCGTTTTTATCATGTTAATGAAGGGGAAATTGTAGTTGATGGAGTTCGACTAGAGAACTTTCAAGAAAAGGAGATAAGGAAACGCATTGGTCTTGTATTGCAAGATGCTTTCTTATTTGCTGGAACAGTGAAGCAAAACATTCGTATGTACGATGAAAATATTACAGATGAAGAAGTCGAAACAGCTGCAAAATTTGTGCAGGCAAATACATTTATTGAACAGCTACCAAATCAATATGATACAGAAGTAGTTGAGAGAGGGACGGCGTTTTCAAGTGGTCAAAGACAACTTGTAGCATTTGCGAGAACTGTTGCAACAAATCCAAAAGTATTAGTGTTAGATGAAGCAACGGCAAATATTGATACAGAAACAGAAGAAGCTATTCAAACAGCACTGCAGCATATGCGAAAAGGGAGAACAACTATCGCAATTGCACATCGCTTATCTACAATTCAAGATGCAGACCAAATTTTTGTGATGCATGACGGCCAAATTGCGGAAAAAGGAACACATCAGGAATTGCTGACGCAACAAGGATTATATTACAATATGTATTTGTTGCAGAATAAAGGAAGTTTTCAGAAAGCCTTGTGAGAACAAGGTTTGGAAGGCTTTCTTAAAAAATAGTATAAATAACTTGATTATAGTAGGAGAGAGTATTGCGATTCATTGCTTACAAATGCTGCTCGTTATTATATAAATTCATTTTATTTTTTAGACATATAAGTCACTGCTATGCAGAATACACCATGACCGCTACTTGCTTTCTTTTTTTGTTTTAAACCTCGCCTGTGGCAGAAAAAGGCCCTGACCGCCTCTATGCACGGCCAGATGCTCTCTCCCTCCTTAAAAAGAGAGGGGTTTGTTAATCCTAGGAATAAGAGATTAATATGTATTACATATTAATTATATATGTAATACATATTTCCGATATGAAGAAGATTACTATATTATAATAGATGTAACGTTCGAATGTTTGAAGTATTACCGGTAATATCCCTATCCCTTTTTTAAGAATGCGAACTAATCTTCCCTTTTTTCTGGATAATTTGTTGTAGATTATACAGAAAATATTGTTCGATATCCATTATGGAACGCACATAATGGAAAAATTCCGATTTCATAGAGGATGCCCCTAATCTTCATGTGATAATATGTACGGAAAGAAAACGCAAATGTTTTCCCTGTGTACGATCGGAAATAGAAAGCTGACCATTGTGGTCAGCTTTTCGTTGTTTCTGCAATGAATTCTTCTTTTATAATTTCCGTTTTTAATAATAATGTTTTCCCGAAACGTCGCTGACATTCTTCTGTTATTTTTTGAATTGCTAATAGGTTAGAAGAGGCAGAAACAGTCACAGTTGCTTGTCTTGTTCTTCGATTTTTCTCACAAAATACACAATCCACAACATACTTAGAAATTTTCACAGAATCATTCCTTTCTGTTTTTTGGAATGCGCTGTCAATGAAGTTGTTGGAAATATTCGATAGATTATAAGTTTTTTCCTCTTTTTTCGAGGGGAAAATAAGTAGAATACAGAATAATATGCAAGGGAGGGATAAGTGTGGAACGTTGGATTGGAGCAGCTGCAATTTGTATGAACGAAAAATTTGTGCATTTTGCTCTTGGGATAACTCGTTCTTGTTAGCTTGATAGCAATGGGTCTATAGCCCTTATAGTATATAGACAAGATAATATTAGCCATCAAAAAAAACACGCATATTCAGCGTGTTCAAGTATTCTTGTCGTTATCTTTAAATTTCAGAATAGCGATTACAAGCATACCAAAACTAAGCATCAGAGATAAAGCCTCATAGGTACTCATTCATAGATCGCCTCCTTACATTCAGCCTTCCCCGATTCAAGATTGTCCTATACAAAAGTAATTATTTTTATTTAACATATTTCCAAAAGAATAGATTCCAATAAAAGGATAAAAAGTACACTGTATAATTTTTTACTTTTGGTGACGTGACCCCATGTACTTACCTCTTATTTCCCCTTAAACTAAGGCTCCACATTAGTTTAAATATTTCAATGTGCCTCTAATGGTATTTTCCCGTATGATTTTTTAAAAAATATTTGTCTAATATATAATTCTTATGTTATTAATTTATTATATATATTAATAAAAAAGGATGTTCTATATGGAATTACGGCATTTACAATATTTTATTGTTGTAGCAGAAGAGCTTCACTTTGGTAGGGCAGCTGCTCGCTTGCAGATGACACAGCCGCCGCTAAGTCAACAGATTCAACAATTAGAGCAAGAGATGGGAGTAACATTATTTTCAAGAACGAAACGAAGAGTAGAATTAACAGAAGCAGGGGATTTGTTTTTAAAAGAAGTGAAAAAAGCTTTTATACAAATTGATAAGGCGGTCGAAGTTGCCCAGAGAGCGCAAAGGGGAGAAATCGGAGAGCTGTCTATTGGGTTTGTTGGTTCAGCGATGTACGATATTTTGCCGCCTATTGTTCGGGAATATCGAAAGAAATTTCCGAATGTATCTGTTGTACTACATGAATTGTCTACACCAGAACAAGTAGATGCACTTCATGATAATCGAATTGATGTTGGGATGTTGCGTCCACCTATTACAAGTCAGTTATTACAGCTAGAAACAGTTCAACACATTTCTTGTACACTTTGCTTACCGAAAGCACACCCACTTGCGAATAAGCAAGCAATATATATTGAAGACTTGCAAAAAGAATCTTTTGTTTTCATTACTCGAAATGTTTGGCCGACTTTATATGATAATATTCTTTCATTATGCCGTGCTGCGGGGTTTAGTCCGCAAATTGTACAAGAGGCAACAGAATATCAAACAGTTATAGGGCTTGTGGCTGCTGGGATTGGGATAACGGTAATACCAGTGTCTGCAAATAAATTATATCAATCAGAAGTTGTCTACAAAGAAATACATGATTCTAAAATTGTTGCAGAACTAGCTGTTGCATATCGAAAAGCAAATATAAATCCAGAATTACAAGAGTTTTTGAAAATAGCGAAAGACAAGACAATGAACAAACTTATAAAATGACGAGAAAAATGACAAAACTGTAAGAATGTACTCTTGTATGTAAGAAAGTTCGATGTTTTCCTTTTTCTTTTTTTATTATAGTGAAAAAAGAGGAAAGAAGAAGGAGATGTTATACTCGTGATAATACCTATTTTTATGAAAGTACAAAAAACGTGGGAGGGGAAGGAAGATGACGTTTTCTCAACTCGCGTTTAAAAACGTAAGTCGAAACATACGTGCATATGCCGCTTATTTTTTAAGCAGTGCATTTTCAGTTATGATTTTCTTTTTATATGCTTTATTTATTTATCATCCTGATATAGATGGACAAGGTGCTATTCGGCAAGGGATGCTTGTTGCGGAATACATTATTTATTTCTTTTCGTTTTTCTTTATTTTCTACTCTGTTAGTTCATTTTTAAAAATAAGGAATAAAGAGTTTGGGATTTTTGTGATTCATGGTATTACAAATTGGCAATTAATACGGATGATTTTCTTTGAAAATATGCTCGTTGGCATAAGTGCTCTTATTAGCGGTATTGCTTGTGGATTTTTATTTGGAAAGTTATTTTTTCTGTCAGCAAGTACAGTAATGGGATTGAAAAGTTTGCCGCTTTATATGCCATGGAAAGCAATGAAATTAACAGCTGTTGTGTTTTCAGCATTGTTTTTTATTGTTGCTTTTACAACAAGTTTCTTTGTGAAAAGTAAAAAAGTAATCGCGTTATTAAAAGGGAATAAGAAGCCAAAACCTGAACCGAAAGCTTCTATTCTATTATCTATAGTAGCAGCAATTTTAATAGCAAGTGGATATATGTTATCTATAACAGCAAATCCTGGCAGTGTCCAGTTGTTGTTACTTCCCGTTACAACCATTGTAATGATTGGCACGTATTTTTTATATTCGCAGCTTAGTGTATTTATCATAAAGTTTTTAAAGAAATCAAAGCCTATCTATTGGAAGAAAACGAATTTATTATCATTTTCTATGTTAGCATATCGCATGAAGGATAATGCACGTATGTTTTTTATGGTAACGATTGTGTCGACAGTTGCTTTTTGTGCCATTGGAACGTTTGCTGCTTTTATAGAAACGCAAAAGGGCGAGTCGATAAAGAACATCCCATTTGCATTTAGTTTGATTACATATAATGAACATCAAGGACAGAAAGGGCAATATGAAAAGGAGATTGAAGATACTTTTCAAAAGGAAAATGTTATTTTCCAAAAAGTAAGTGCAAAGTTGAAGTTTCAATCTATTCCTAACCATTTGCAACCAGCTGTAATTATGAGTCAGGATGATTATAATAAGTTTGCAAAGCGGCTCGGATATGAAACTGTGACATTAACGGGAAATGAAGCGGCTCGCGTTCCTTCTTTTGGAATAGAAGGTAATATTATTGATCATTCTAAAGAACCAGATGTAACATTGCAAGAAGGTGGGAAACAAATTCATGTTTCTTCTATGTTGAAACAAAATATTTTTTCAGGCGGTGTATTTCCTGGGGGGATTTTTGTTGTTTCCAATGAAATGGAAAAGCAAATGACAGCAGTAGAGAAAACAGTGAGTTATACAGGATATACAGTAAAGAGTTGGGAAGGAACAACGCAAGTAGCAGAAGAATTAGAAAAACGACTGAATCAAAAAGGGCAGTATGAATTTTCATCACGTGTGATCACTTATAATAAGATTAAAGAATTGACAAGCATTATTCTATTTATCGGATTGTTTGTCGGAGCTATTTTTTATTTATCTGCTGTAAGCTTTTTATATTTCCGCTTGTTTACTGATTTAGAAACAGATAAACAATATTATCAATCACTATTGAAACTCGGCATGGATGAAGAAGAAATGAAACAAATAATGACGGTGCAAATGGGCGCGTTATTCTTTATCCCGATTGTTATAGCTGTTTTGCATACGAGTGTTGCTTTTACAACATTGCAAACATTATTTACAACACCGATTCTTCGCTCTTCACTGATCGTCATCGGGCTATTTTTACTCGTTCATATATGTTACTTTTTATTATTAAGAAGACACTATTTTAAACAATTGAAAAAGCAAATTATGCGATAAAAACGGCGATGTTACTGAGTAACATCGCCGTTTTTAACTTCAATATAATATGTGTATAAGACACTGCTATTTTGTTTGTGTTAAAAATTCGTGCAACAAGAATAATTTTCTTATTAATACATACACCGAATTCATATATGTATGTTTCTAAGACTTAAGTCTTAGAAACAATTCCTATTAGAGTTCCATGTGAAAACATGTGTTATGTTATACACTAATGTTGGGATAGGAAGTTGTACGGAGGAGTTGTTATGTCGTTATTTCAATTAGTAAGAAAAAATATACAGCAACATGCGGCAGAACGCTTACAACATTTTGTTTTTATTTCTTGTAGTGTGAGTGTATACTTTCTTTTAGTGTCTATTCAATATAATGAAGCTGTTGCAGGGACAATGAAGGATAAATCGTTATTAATGAATTTTTTATGTTATGGATCAACAATAACATTCAGTTTTTCATGTCTTTTCATACTGTATGTACATACTCATTTTATGAAAAAGCGTCAAAAAGAATTACAATCGTATCGATTAACTGGCATGAAACGAAAGCAAATAGGGCTTATATTATGCTATGAGCAACTTGTGATAGGGGGAGGAGCGCTTATAGTAGGGCTTCTTCATGGTATGTTATTTTTAAAGTTATTTACTATTGTTATTTTGAGAGTAACGGGTTGTCACGGAATAAGTAGTGCACCGATTACAATATATGGTCTTTTGTATACAGCTATTTTATTTCTTATTATAATTTCACTGACAATGGGACAATGTTACCGATGCACGTATCAGTTGACTGTTATAGATTTATATAACATGAAAGAGGAAGTATAAAGGGAAACTTCCGTCAGTGGGAGTCTTATTGCCCACGAATAGCGGGATAAATAAAAAACCGGGCTTCTTATAGAAGTCCGGTTTTTTATGCTGCCAATTTTTTATGTGTATGCTGTCTTGTATATCGTCCGCGCATTTTATAAGCAATTTGTGGAATGGTAATACCGATAAGGATAAGGGTAACTCCAAGCCATTGTGAAGTCACTACAGCTTCTTTTAAAAGAAGCACTGACATGATTGTTGTAACTGGAAGTTCGGCAGCACCTAAAATTGTTGCTAAACCAGAACCGATCTTAGGAATTCCAATTGTAAAAGTAATAGTTGGAATGACAATACTAAAAGTGCCTAGTGCTAATCCGTATTTCCATAGTCCATTTGTAAGTGCACCGTTATATATAAATGTGGGTGGGAAAGTAATCATTACTAATGTTAACGCACCGGCCATAAGCGTTACACCGCGAGGCAATGACGGAACTTCTACCGCTACTCTTCCGCTCACAAAAATATAAAAAGCAAATGCTACCGCTGATAATAATCCAAAGAAAATTCCTTTCATGTCAAAGGTTCCTGTAGATTGTTCAAGTAATCCACTTGAAAGAAACGTTCCAACAAGCAAGAATAGTACAGAAATCAATTTTTCTCTAGAAGGAAATGTTTTTGTTGCAACTGCTTCAATGATAATTCCGATCCAGACGAATTGAAATAGTAAAACAATAGCGATAGAAGCAGGTACAGTTTGTAATGCGCTGTAATAAAAAATACCTGTTAAACTTGCTGATGTTCCTGCAATAAATAAGATAATCATTTGTTTTAATGGTACACGATGTCTAGAAAATAATAATGTAATTGTAAGTAAAATGAGCCATCCGAACAAATATTGACTTCCAATTACTTCTCCAAGCGTAAATCCTTCGCTGTATGCAAATTTAACAAAGATTGCTAAAATACCGTAACTACATGCTCCTAATAAAACGAGTAATGAATAACGAAGCATCTATATCCCTCCGATCTTATCTATATAAATCCAAATTAAAAACCTGACATAAACCCCTCTTCTTTTTAGATGGTTGAGAGCATCTGGCTATGTGTAGAAGCGGTCAGTGCCTCTTTCTGCCACATGCGATGTTCAAACAAAGAGAAGAAGAAAGTATTAGGTTACTTTTTGTTCAGTATGGCGCGACTTGTGTATTAGAAAGTCGAGTTGGATTTATATATATGGTAATCCTGTTCAAAAACGAACAAACTTAGCTAGATGGAAGTATACAAAATTAAAAATGGAGGGTCAACTGAAAGAAAAGTGTGAAATTTTATAGAATAATAATAAAAGTATGATATTTATGCATAATGATGAAAAAAGGAGAACAAATTCCTTGAAAATATAAGGTGGATATGAATATAACTTTCATAGTAAAAAAATATTTTCTAATAATAAATGAAGTGAAATATAAAGTAACTATATAAATACAAATTGAAAAACTAATATAAAAACTTCTTTTCTTTAAGGTGGGCGAAAGCATCTGGTCATGCATAGAAGCGGTCAAGGCCTTTTCCTGCCACGTGCAAGGATGAAAACAAAGGGAGAAAGCGAGTCCAGGTCATGTTTTTTCTGTATGACAGTAATTTATATGTTGGGAAATCAAAAGGGTTTATACATAAATACGAAGAATAAGATTTTAATATTTTCATAGTGATAATAGTATGTTCACGAATTTTTCATGGTATTTGCTGTGAATTTTGCTACAATAAATTGAAGAAGAAAGGAGGCATAATATGCAAGACATTAATATCTTTTTAGCATTTGGAGCAGGTTTTTTATCGTTTATTTCTCCATGTTGTTTACCGCTCTATCCAGCATTTTTATCATACATAACAGGGATGTCTATTTCTGATTTGAAGGAAGAGAATGCAATGCTTCGTAAACGGAGTATGTTGCATACTGCATTTTTCTTAATTGGATTCTCGATTATTTTCATAGCAATCGGTTTTGGAACAAGCTATATAGGGAAGTTTTTTGTAGATTATCAAAATTTAATTCGTCAATTAGGAGCAATTTTTATCGTTGCTTTCGGTCTCGTTATAACAGGGGTGTTAAAACCAACATTTTTAATGCAAGATCGGAAAATTACATTTAAAAGTAGACCGAGTGGTTATTTTGGCTCTACTTTAATTGGAATTGCATTTGCTGCCGGGTGGACGCCTTGTACAGGTCCAATTTTAGTATCGGTTATTGCGCTTGCTGCAACAAAACCACAATCGGCGATGTTATATATGATTACCTACATACTCGGTTTTGCAATTCCATTCTTTATTTTATCATTCTTTATTACAAAGATGACGTGGATTAAAAAACATAGTGCATCGTTCGTTACAATTGGTGGTTATATTATGATTGCGATGGGTGTATTACTGTATTTTAATGGTCTTACAAAAATTACAATATTCTTTTCAAATTTATTTGGTGGATTTAAAGGGTTTTAGTTTTTTTTGTTGAAAATTTGGAAATGCTAACAAAAATACATATAATGATACTATATTTTTGATATTTCCAAAACAAAGGGTGAGTGCGAATGAATTTAGCTCTCTTATCAAGTATTCTTGCAGTTTGTATGGCTGTTGGAGTCATGTTTATTCGTTTGAAGGCGGCAAAGAAACCAGCAACTTTGAAAAAAATTGTGCTTCCACCAATCTTTATGAGTACAGGAGCTTGTATGTATCTGTTTCCTGAATTTCGCTTAACAACATCAGAAATATTAGAAGCAGTTGCTGTAGGATTAATTTTCTCAATTTTTCTTATTAAAACGTCAAAATTTGAAATACGTGGACAAGAGATTTATTTAAAACGCTCTAAAGCGTTTGTCTTTATTTTAATCGGTTTACTTGTTGTTCGTATTGTATTTAAATCATATTTAAGTCAGTCACTTGATATAGGACAACTGAGTGGCATGTTCTTTCTACTTGCGTTTGCCATGATTATATCTTGGCGCATTGCAATGTATCGTTCCTTTACGAAATTGCAAAAGGAAATGAAAAAACAAGAAGATTTTTATAATGAAAAAGATATGAAGTTAACGTAAAGATTAGAGATTTTCTATGTATAAACAGTGTCTAGTATAGACGCTGTTTTTTTTGAAATTTGAGGGTTTTTTGGAACATTAAATGTCCACAAGTATATAAGCTTCAGTAAATACCGATTTGAAAATGATTTTTCAGTTTATTCTATGGAATTTTATGCTAATATTGTAAAATGAATATTTAGAATTTTATATTTTTTAAAAAGCAAAGCGGGGTATTCTTCTGTATAAGTAGATTTAACATGAGAATGCATCTACTTTCGTTATGTAAAGGATGGGAAAAATGAACACGCATAAAAAAATAAATATGACTTTCTTTTGGAAGTATGTAAGCAAACAAAAACTTACAGTTTCATTTCTGTTATTGATATCAGCAGTTAATATTGGACTTCTGCTCATAAATCCTCAAATATCAAGATATTTTATAGATGAGGCCGCAAAAGGGAGTGAGGCTAAAAATTTAACATTTGCTGCTTTGCTGCTTTGCTGTTTATTTTATTTGCTTTTCTGGCACAAGGACTTAGTCTATTGATAACTTATATAGGAGAGAAGGTGGCTTGGAAAGCTACTAATGATATACGAACTGATTTAATTACGCATTGTATAAATTTAGATATGTCATTTCACAAAGAAAATAAACCAGGCGCATTATTAGAAAGAGTAGATGGAGATGTATCAAAATTATTTGATTTATTTTCAAAGATATTTTTAAATGTACTAAATAATTTCATCCTTTTATTAGGAACTTTAATTATTCTCTTTTATGAAAATGTTCTTATTGGTATAAGTCTTACCATTTTTGCCATAGTTCTTTTATGGAAGGTAAAGTCAAAGACTGAAAATCATTGGGTAAAATCGAGTGAAGTAAATGCAGAGTTAAGTGGATTTATAGGAGAGAATATCTCCAGTACAGAAGATATTGCTTCTAGTGGTGCGAGAGAGTATGTGATGGATAATTTTTATAAATTAAATAGGAGAATATTCCCTGTATTTCGGAAGGCTAGATTAACGTGGGCTACTATGTGGTCAGTAACAATCACAATATTTGCTGTTGGAACGATAATCGCTTTTTCAGTATCTACATATTTATGGACAAAAGGTGTTATAACAATTGGAACAGCTTACTTAATATTTAATTATACACAGATTTTAAGAAGACCAATTGAGTAAATTAGAGTGAATATTCAAGAATTGCAGGTGGCAGGGGCAAGTTTTGTGAGAGTAAATGATTTATTTATGACAAAGTCATCGCTGAAGTATGGAGAAGAAACATTAGATTCTTCAAAGCCATTACATATAAAATTCAATAATGTAGATTTTCAATATAAAGAAGGAATAGATGTATTAAAAGATGTTTCTATTCAAGTAGATGGCGGGAGAACTCTTGGTGTCTTAGGTCATACTGGAAGCGGTAAAACATCATTAGCTCGCCTCATTGTAAGAATGTATGACATAAAAAGCGGAGAAATATTATTAAATAATAAAAATATAACTTTAATAAGGGAAGAAGAGATTGCTAAAAATATAGCGTATATAACGCAGGACGTTCAAATATTAACAGCTACAGTTAGAGATAATATAACATTGTTTAATAAAGATATTAAAGATGAGGATATTATAAAAATCATATACGAATTAGGATTTCAAGATTGGTATGAAAGCTTATCGAATGGATTAGATACTTATTTAGAACTAGGTAGTAAGAGTTTATCATCTGGAGAAGCTCAATTATTATCATTTATTAGGGTGTTTCATAAGAAGCCAACACTTATTATTTTTGATGAAGCTACATCAAGGGTAGATTCTGCGACTGAGCAGCTCATTGATAGTGCCCTAGATAAACTTTTAAAGAATAGGACATGCATCATAATTGCGCACAGACTTTCAACTCTTAATAGGGCGCAAGATATCTTACTTCTTGAGAATGGTAAAGTAGTCGAATTTGGGGAAAGAAAAACACTTTTAGAAGACGAAAGTACGAAATATCATCAGTTGCTTCAACGTGGTGTAGAAGAGGTGCTTGTATAATGGAGCAGAACGTAAGAGAGAGTCAATTTTTATGGAGCTTGATCAAATATAAACCAATTCTTTACACAGTGATTATTTTGATGGAGTTTGTAATAGGGAGTATACCAATCATAGAAGGAATACTTATTAAAGAATTTTTTGATGTTATTGGTGGGAAAAGTACTTCTATATTTGGTGTATATGAGCTAATAGGGCTTATGGGAGTAGTCGCATGTGTTCATATATTCATTATGTGGGTATATTTTAGCAAAACGGCTACACATGGATTTTATATAAATACATTACTAAAAAGAAATATGTTAAGTTCTATATTAAAAAAACATGGTGGAAAAGCAATAGAAACCCCTGTAGGAGAAGTTTTAAATTCTTTTAGGGATGATGTGTCGCAGATTGGAACATGTATTTCTTGGTTACCTACAATAATAGGACAAAGCATTCGTGCGTTAGGTGCTATTGTTATCTTATTTTTAATTGATGATAAAATCACTGTATTCGTTTTTATACCTCTTGTGATCGTGATTCTATTGGCTCAAAAGTCTGAAAAAAATATCGAAAAAAATAGGGAAGAAGGTAGAAAAGCAACTGGAACTGTGAATGCAGCTATAGGAGAAATATTTGAATCTATATTGTTAATTAAATCATCGGGTGCTAAAAAGGATATTATGTTGAACTTAAGTGAATTAAATCAAAGAAGACATAAGGCAATGATTAAAGATTCTATGTTAACTCAATTAATAGATTCAATATATAATAATGTATCAAATATAGGGACAGGGGTAATTTTACTTTTGTGTGCAAGTTCTATTAGTACTGGTAAATTCACTGTTGGTGATTTTAGTATATTTGTTTACTATTTAGTTTTTATTACTGATAGTATTGAGTCATTAGGAAACTTTATTGTTTATTTTAAGCAAACGAAAGTTGGATATCGTAACATACTGAATCAAGTTAGTATGAGAGAAGCACCAGAAAATTTAGTAACACATAAGGAAATCTTCTTAAAGAATAATCAAGAGTATTTTTCTAATGAAAAGGATGGACAACGTCAGGTGACGAGATATGATGAAGGTCTAGAAAAGGATTTAAGAGTTTTAGAGGTAAAGGGATTAACATATCTATATAGTGGATTGGAAACTGGAATAAAGAACATAAATTTCACATTAAAAAAAGGAGAAATTTTAGTAATTTGTGGACGGACAGGATCAGGAAAAAGTACGCTTATTAAATCCTTAATTGGACTTTTACCGATGGACTCTGGAGAAGTATATTGGAATGGAGAGCAAGTTAATGATGTAAAGCACTTCTTTTCCCCGCCAATTAGTGCATATAACGCGCAAGTTCCCAATCTTTTTAGTGATACTGTGAAAAACAATATCCTTTTAGGATTGCGAGAAGAAGAGGTAGATTTAGAAGCAGCCATAAAATCTGCTGTTTTAGAAAAGGATATTGCTAAATTAGAGAATGGATTAGATACAATGATAGGATCAAAAGGAACTAAACTACAGGGGGCCAAATTCAAAGAGTCGCAGCTGCGCGTACGTTTGTGAGAGATCCACAGCTTCTAGTTTTTGATGATATTTCCAGTGCACTTGATATAAAAACGGAAACATTACTGTGGACAAGGTTAATTGCTAACAATAAGGCAAGTTGCGTCATTGTATCTAATAAGAGGATGATTCTTGAAAAGGCAGATCAGATTATTGTTTTAAAGGATGGGGTTATAGAAGCTCAAGGCATTTTAGATGAAGTACTACAAACTTCTAGTGAAATAAAATATATTATAGATTAAGCAGTTTAATGAAAAAAGATTGCCTGTAGAATTGGCAATCTTTTTTTATTAATAAAGTAAAGAATAGATTTATCCCGCTATTCGTGGGCAGTAAGACCCCAAACATCAAGATTGAGAGAGAAGCGAGGAAGATAGGTGGGGACAACTTATTTTGCAAGCAAAGATCTGTAATTAGAATAATCAATTTGCTTTTCTTTTAACTTTTTAATTAAAAATTTGTGATCTCGCTTTGGAGTTGCTATAATATATCCTTTAATAATTAAATCTTCAGTTATTTCCGATGCTTTCTCTTCTAAAGCTAACTCTCCGATTTTACCGGCAATTTTAGATTTTGCAACATCGCGGAAAAGTTCAGGAACTGGACTTACAAGTTCCTCTAATAATTGTTTTTGCTCTTCATCCCATAAGTGCCGTGTTTGATTAATGTAATGCTCTTCCCAATCTAAAATAGACATGCCATCTTCTTTTGGTAAACGTTTTAAGAATTTTCGGAACATAAAATATCCACCAATGGACATAAGTCCTAGTAAAATAACCGTCCATATGACAATAAACCAACTGAACCACCCTTCGAGCAAATAGAACCCTCCTTTATGATAGCAGTTTTCCTTTACTAGTATTATAAGCAGTGAAATTGATAGAAATCAAGAACGCTTGGTCATTGTGACCAAGCGTGGTGAGTTAAACGAAGTATAATTGTTCAACACATAATATGTCATTATCATCTTCTAAATATTCAATGATAAGCGTGCCAACTTTGCGATCTTTGTCATCGTTAGTGAAAATAGAGTAAGAAGTAAAGCGTGCTGCTGATAAGCCGCTAATATGTGTAGGAAGGGCAATATATTCGTTGTCTTGAAAGAAAGTCATTAGTTCCATGTCTTCAAACTGCTTGCGATTTTCAACTGCTGCTCCAGTATAATGCTTTTGTAATTGCTTCAATGTGTAGTTCCATGATTGTACTTTTGTGTCGTATACCATTGTTCAAACTCCTTACTGTATGTAGTAAAAAGAACATATGTTCCTTTTCAGTATACTCCTTTTAAAAGAAAAGGAAAAGCAAAAAATAATGTAAGCTTGGACTTCCAAGCTTACATAGTGGAAAAATACGTTCAATTTAATCTCTGTTTTTTATTATAAGACAGATAGAAAAAGGAAACAAGGTGATAAGTATATTGCTTATAATTTCGAAAATTATATATAATTAACAAGGAAGATTTTTGACAAGGAGGAAAATTATGAAAAATATTGGCCTTATTGGTGGGATGAGTTGGGAATCAACTGTAGAGTATTATCGGGTTATTAACGAAGAAGTAAAAAGAAAATTAGGAGGATTGCATTCAGCAAAATGCCTTTTATATAGCGTTGACTTTGAAGAAATTGAACGTTATCAATCAAAGGGTAACTGGAAACAAGCTGGTGAAATATTGGGTGAAGCTGCATGTTCATTAGAAAAAGGTGGAGCTAATTTTATTGTCATATGCACAAATACGATGCACAAGGTTGTAGATGACATAAAAGAAAAAATCAATATCCCTATTTTACATATTGCTGATGCTACAGCTAATCAAGTAAAAAAGGAAGGAATTAGTACGGTAGGTTTACTTGGAACAAAATATACGATGGAGCAGGAATTTTATAAATCCAGATTAGAATCAAATGGTATAAACGTGATTGTTCCAAATGAAAATGATAGAGAAATTGTAAATAAAGTGATTTATGAGGAATTATGTTTAGGAAAAGTGTCTCAAAAATCAAGAGATTACTACAAAAAAGTAATTGAGCGTTTAGTTTATAACGGAGCTGAAGGAATTATATTAGGTTGCACAGAAATCGGGTTATTAGTTAAACAAGAGGATTCTAGCGTTCCATTATTTGATACGACTTTCATACATGCTGTTGAAGCTGTTAATAAATCTTTAGAAGGTTGAGTGCATTCGACCCATATGAAAGGAGGGAGTGGCTCAAAGAGTGAACAAAAAGTGAGGATTAGGTTAAAAGCTTTAAAGAATGATAAGAAGCTTTTGGATAAAAAGGATGAGGGAAATGAAACGTATTATTTCATTACAAGGGCCTATGGCGAGTGGGAAAACAACATTAGCAAAAAGATTGGAACAAAGAGGGATGAGGGTTATATATGAAAATCCATATCCGATTGTTGAAAAGAGAAAAGCAATGCATTTAGATATTGGTACGAAAGAAGGTTTTATCACAAATCAGAAACTTTTTATCGAAGCGAAAATAGAAGAGTTTCGGCAGCTATCTAATGGCACTACTATTTTTGATCGTGGACCAGAAGATATTGAGTTTTATACATTGTACTATCCAAAATTAATAGGGAAAGATTGGGACATTGAAAAAGAAATGTCAAATGAATTAAGAGAACTACGAAAATGTCGCTCACAGGCCATTTTCTATTTAACAGCTTCAACAGAAGTACTACAAAAAAGAAAAGAATCTGATATAAGACAACGAAGCACATTTGAAGAGCAAATGAAATTAATAGAAATAGAGAAAAGCTGGTATGAACAATTTCCAGTTACATATTTGAATGTAGATGTAAAGTCAGTAGAGGAAGTAGAATACGATTTTATAAAATGGTTAGGGAAGACTATAAGATGATGAACAAAATATTGGTTTTGATTTATCCTACTTTCGCGGAATTTGAAATTACAGTTGCTACTGCTGTCTTGAAAGATTTTTATATAGTGGAAACAGTTGGGTTAACGAAAGATATGGTTGTAAGTGAAACAGGATTACAAGTGCAACCACATTATGAATTAAGTGAAATATGTGTAGATGATTATGAAGGAATTATTATTCCTGGTGGCGATGTAGTGCACGTAAAAGATTCAGAAGTATTATTTGAGCTCATACGTCAAATGTATAAACAAGAGAAGCTAATTGCTGCGATATGCGGAGGACCATTTGTATTAGCAGCTGCTGGTATTCTACAGTATGTTCCGTATACGGTCACATTAGATTATAGAAAGTTAGATTGTTTTTCTAAAACTCATTTTACATATGAAGGTATAGTTCATCATAAAAATATTATTACAGCACAAGGACATGCATTTGTTGACTTTGGACTTGCCATAGCTAAATATTGCGGGGTATATACAGAACATAAATCCGACTTTTATCGCGGGAAAAGAAATATCGTGATAGAAAATGTGTTGAAAGAATAATAGAGTGACAAGAGAAGGAGCTTTTTTATAAAAGAAAGCTGTCTTTAGAAGAGACAGCTTTACTAGCATATATACAAATTCAATTATTTTCTACAACGATAAATCGCCACAGCTTTCGGATCACGCCATATACCGTTATGATGTGATAAGACCTGTTCTATTTCAATTTGTAACCATTTTTTCATCTCTGTATGTAAGTTCAAATCATCTGGTATATTTAGTGATGGGAACATGCTTGCTATATAATTTACAATAGGCGCTGCTTCATGGAAAAGAAGTGCATTGTGAATAACGGTTTCCTCAACATCGGGAAAAACCGAACTTAATATCTCTTTACCGTTTTCTAAACAAAATGGACTAGTTGTAGGTGATTTTTCAGGTAATTCAAATGCTAGTAACATTCGGTTACACATCTCTTCTATGCGTGGTAATGAGTTATTGGAATTTGTTGTAGCGAGAAAGCTACCATTTGGCCGAATAATGTTTCTAAACCCTTGAACTGTTTTTTCGACATCGGTTACATGATAGAGCATGTGACGGGCAACAATCCAGTCGTAAAAATGATCGGGAAAAGGTAGTTTTGTTGCGTTTCCAACTATCCATTCAATAGGTTTCTTTGTGTTTTTGCTGTTCCTTTTTGCTTCTTGAATCATAGTCGAGGATTGATCTAGTCCTGTAAGCGGGCCTTGATGTCCCTGTTGTTGTAATGCTATAAGAAATTCTCCAGTCGCACAGCCAATATCTAATATTTTCTCAGTTCCAGTTAATTGTAAATGAGAAATTACATTTTGGTCTAAGTCTACTTGTTTTTCTTCATACCTCCGATGTGTATCGATTCGCACTCGTAAATGGTCATTCACTGAATATTGACGTTTTACATCATTCAATTTTTGAGATTCCGCTTGTATGCAAAAATTTTGAATGGCATGCGTTAATACCTCTGTTTTGTTAAGATCTTCATATGTTAAAGCTGCATCAAATCTTTCTAATAATTTTTCACAGATTCTAAAGTGAATATCTTTTCTTTTGACCATTTGTCTCCTCCTCTAAACTGTTAGTGTGACTATAGCACGCTTGAAATTTTTCTGTAAATAAATTGTGTACACAGTTGATAATGTTACAGGTCAAATTTTATTCAACTATATGAAACTATTTTGATCTTTCGACATATAGATTGCTGCTATGCAGAAAAAAGGAGCCTGCTACTTTCTTTCTCCCTTTGTTTGAACCTCGCACGTGGCAGAAAAAGGCCCTGACCGCTTTTATGCACGGCCAGATGCTCTCGCCCACCGAAAAAGAATGGTTTTATGCTGTTTTTTAATTTCGATTTATCTAAATCATTATAATTTAACCATTGACGATTTAAGCGTTTTCATATATTCTTAAATTAAGAAATATTTAAACAATTCAAAAGAAAAGAGAGAGTCACATGCTTCTTCATGGAACACAACGAATTGGTCGCATGGCGATGCTGCTTGCACTTGCGGAGGAACACGAGAGCCCGATTTTATCTCTTCCTAAGGGCTGGAAATATTGTACGGGCAAAGTCGGTTCAATGAATTCGCAAAAAGTTGTTGCTGCAATGGAAACAGCTGCACGTAGTAACCATGTTATTGAAACAGACGTTTACAGAGAAACACATGCGCTTTACCATGCAATTATGGAAGCGTTGTACGGAGTAACGAGAGGACAAATTCAGTTAGCAGACGTTCTTCGTACAGTAGGGCTTCGATTTGCGATTGTGCGCGGCACGCCATACGACGGTGAGAAAGAAGGCGAATGGATTGCTGTTGCACTATATGGTACGATAGGTGCGCCTGTGAAGGGATCAGAGCATGAGGCGATTGGATTAGGTATTAATCACATATAAAAAACTGCCCATAGTTAATTAGTTAAAAGGGGGCCTTACAACTTTTTAGGACATTAGTCTGTCTTAAAAAGGTAAGGTCCCCTTGTGCTGTTTAAAGGAGGAAAATCATGATTACATTAACTGGACATTCATTAACACTACAAGAAATGAAACGAATACTGTTTGAAGGAGAGCAGGTAACTGCTTGTCCAAATAGTATGCAAAAAGTTACAGAATGCAGGCAAGCAGTAGAACAAATTGTTGAAGAAGGTAAAGTCGTTTATGGCATTACAACAGGTTTTGGAAAATTTAGCGATGTCCTTATTCAAAAAGAAGATGTAAAAGCACTTCAACATAACTTAATTCTATCTCATGCATGTGGTGTTGGTGAACCTTTCTCTGAAGAAGTGTCACGCGCTATGCTTGTGCTGCGTGCGAACACAATGCTGAAGGGAGTTTCTGGTGTTAGACCACTTGTTGTAAATATGCTTCTTGAACTAGTAAATCGTCAAATTCATCCCGTTGTTCCGCAGCAAGGTTCACTTGGAGCAAGCGGAGATTTAGCACCGCTTTCGCATCTTGCGCTTGCTTTATTAGGAGAAGGAGAAGTGTTTTATAAAGGTGAGCGTGTCCATACGATGATCGCTCTAACAAAAGAAGGATTAGAACCAATTACATTAGAAGCAAAAGAAGGTTTGGCGCTTATTAACGGAACACAAGCAATGACAGCACAAGGTATTGTTGCCTATTTAGAAGCAGAGGCAATTGCTTATCAAGCAGAATTAATTGCTTCCATGACAATTGAAGGGTTACAAGGCATTATTGATGCATTTGATGAAGACGTTCATCTTGCGCGTGGATATAAAGAGCAAGTAGAAGTTGCCAATCGTATTCGTAATGTGCTTCATGATAGCAAACTTGTTACAAAGCAGGGAGAACTTCGTGTACAAGATGCGTATTCACTTCGCTGCATCCCGCAAGTGCACGGAGCATCTTGGCAAGTGTTGAATTATGTGAAAGAAAAATTAGAAATTGAAATGAATGCTGCAACAGACAATCCGCTTATTTTTGAGGGCGGTCAAAAAGTAATTTCTGGAGGTAATTTCCACGGACAGCCAATTGCATTTGCGATGGACTTCCTAAAAATAGGAATGGCAGAGCTTGCGAATATTTCTGAACGCCGCATTGAGAGACTTGTCAATCCGCAGTTAAACGATTTACCACCATTTTTAAGTCCAGAACCAGGTCTTCAATCTGGTGCGATGATTATGCAATATGCAGCAGCATCACTTGTTTCGGAAAATAAAACGTTAGCTCATCCAGCGAGCGTAGATTCGATTCCATCATCAGCAAATCAAGAAGATCACGTAAGTATGGGAACAATTGCGTCGCGTCATGCACATCAAATTATTCAAAATGTACGCCGCGTATTAGCGATTGAAACAATTTGTGCGATGCAAGCAGCTGAGTATCGCGGTGTTGAACAAATGAGTACGTCAACGAGAGCGTTTTATCATCAAGTTCGCCAAATTGTACCATCTATTACAAACGATCGTATTTTTTCAACAGATATTGAAAACACGGCTCATTGGTTAAAAACAACAAATTGGACAATGGACCGTTTAAATGTAAATACAACACTATAATAGGGGAGAGATTACAATGGAAAACGTAAAACAAACAATCCGCGCGCCAAGAGGTACTGAATTACATGCAAAAGGTTGGGTACAAGAAGCGGCACTTCGTATGCTTATGAATAACCTTGATCCTGAAGTAGCAGAAAAGCCAGAAGAGCTTGTTGTATATGGTGGTATCGGCCGTGCTGCTCGTAATTGGGATAGCTATCATGCAATTGTAGAATCTCTTAAAAATTTAGAAAGCGATGAAACGTTATTAGTTCAATCTGGGAAACCAGTGGCAATTTTTAAATCTCATGAAGATGCACCGCGCGTTCTTCTAGCAAACTCAAACTTAGTGCCAAAATGGGCAAATTGGGAGCATTTCCGTGAGCTTGAGCAAAAAGGTTTAATGATGTACGGGCAAATGACAGCTGGTAGCTGGATTTATATTGGTACGCAAGGAATTCTACAAGGAACTTACGAAACATTTGGTGAGGCAGCACGTCAGCATTTTGGCGGTTCATTAAAAGGAACATTAACAATTACTGCTGGTCTTGGTGGAATGGGCGGAGCACAGCCGCTTGCTGTTACAATGAACGGTGGGGTTGTTATTGCAATCGACATTGATAAGCGCAGCATCGATCGCCGCATTGAAAAAAGGTATTGTGATATGTATACAGAATCTCTTGAAGAAGCATTAACGGTTGCAAAGGAGTATAAAGAAAAGAAAGAGCCAATCTCGATTGGATTATTAGGGAATGCAGCTGAAATTTTACCGCATCTTGTAAAACGCGGCATTACACCAGACTTAGTAACAGACCAAACATCTGCACATGATCCGTTAAATGGTTATGTTCCAGTTGGATATTCATTAGAAGAAGCGGCAGTACTTCGTCAAGAGGATCCAGATCGTTATGTTCAATTATCAAAAGAAAGTATGAAAAAGCATGTAGAAGCAATACTTGATATGCAAAAGAACGGTGCAATTGCATTTGATTATGGAAATAATATTCGCCAAGTTGCATACGATGAAGGCTTAAAAAATGCGTTCGATTTCCCGGGATTCGTTCCAGCATTTATTCGTCCACTATTCTGTGAAGGAAAAGGACCATTCCGCTGGGTAGCACTTTCTGGTGATCCAGAAGATATTTATAAAACAGATGAAGTTATTTTACGTGAATTTGCTGATAATGAGCATTTATGTAATTGGATTCGTATGGCACGTGACCAAGTTGAATTCCAAGGGCTTCCATCACGTATTTGTTGGTTAGGATACGGAGAGCGTGCGAAATTTGGCCGTATTATTAATGAAATGGTAGCAAATGGTGAATTATCTGCACCAATCGTTATCGGTCGCGATCATTTAGATTGCGGATCTGTTGCTTCACCAAACCGTGAAACAGAAGCAATGAAAGATGGCAGTGATGCGGTAGCTGACTGGCCAATTTTAAATGCGTTAATTAACAGTGTAAACGGCGCAAGCTGGGTGTCTGTTCACCACGGCGGCGGTGTTGGTATGGGATATTCTCTTCATGCTGGAATGGTTATTGTTGCAGACGGAACAGAAGCAGCAGCAAAACGAATTGAGCGCGTCTTAACTTCTGATCCTGGAATGGGTGTAGTTCGTCACGTTGATGCTGGATATGATCTTGCGGTGCAAACGGCAAAAGAAAAAGGTGTTAACATTCCGATGATGAAGTAAGGAGGAGAAACTATGTTAGACATTTTACTAACAAATATTGGCCAATTATTAACAATGGATCAAGAAGATGGATTACTGCGACAGGAAGCGATGAATACGCTTCCTGTCATTGAAAACGGTGCGGTAGGTATTGAAAATGGTGTGATCACTTTTGTAGGAACAATGGAAGAAGCAAAAGAATTATATGCAAAAGAAGTTGTGGATTGCAAAGGGAAAATGGTTTCACCAGGTCTTGTTGATCCGCATACACATCTTGTATTTGGTGGTTCTCGTGAAAATGAAATTGCTCTTAAATTACAAGGCGTTCCGTACTTAGAAATTTTAGAACAAGGCGGCGGCATTCTTTCTACTGTAAATGCTACAAAACAAGCGACGAAAGAAGAACTTGTTGAAAAAGCAAAATTCCATTTAGATCGCATGTTATCTTTTGGTGTAACAACAATGGAAGCGAAGAGCGGATATGGATTAGATGATGTAACAGAGTGGAAACAATTAGAAGCTGCAGCAGAGGTTCAGAAGCAGCATCCAATTGATGTTGTGTCAACATTTTTAGGAGCTCATGCAGTGCCAAAAGAGTATAAGGGAAAATCGAAAGAATTTTTACAGTGGATGCTCGATTTATTACCAGAAATCAAAGAAAAACAATTAGCAGAGTTTGTTGATATTTTCTGTGAAACAGGAGTATTCTCTGTTGAAGAATCAAAAGAATTTTTACGTAAAGCGAAAGAACTTGGTTTTGATGTGAAAATTCATGCAGATGAAATTGATCCGCTTGGCGGTGCAGAAGCGGCTGCAGAAATTGGTGCAGCATCAGCTGATCATTTAGTCGGGGCATCTGATAAAGGGATTGAAATGTTAGCAAATTCGAATACAGTTGCTGTATTACTTCCAGGGACAACATTCTATTTAAATAAAGAAAGTTTTGCTAGAGGGCGTAAAATGATTGATGATGGTGTAGCGGTAGCTTTAGCGACTGATTTTAATCCTGGTAGTTGCCCGACCGAAAATATTCAACTTATTATGAGCATTGCAATGTTAAAACTAAAAATGACACCAGAAGAGGTGTGGAACGCTGTAACAGTAAACTCAGCGTATGCGATTAATCGCGGTGATGTTGCTGGGAAAATCCGTGTTGGGCGTAAGGCAGATATCGTATTGTGGGATGCATACAATTATGCCTATGTACCGTACCATTATGGTGTCAGCCATGTAAATACAGTATGGAAACAAGGGAATATTGCATATACACGAGGTGAAGAAGCGTGGAGCAAGACCACTATTTAAAGAAAAATGCAAAGTTTATTGATCGTGAAGTAACGAAATGGAGCGATATCATTAAGAACTGGGATGAGAGTGAAAAAATCTTCGGCGGGGCATTAATTGGTGCTCCGCTTTCCAAACCATCAATTAGTCACTCAGGTGCATGCTTTGCACCAAAAACAATTCGAGCAATGTTAGATGCGTATAGTACGTATGCAATTACAGAAGAGCATGATATGAAAAAAAGTGTCCTATATGATTGCGGTGATATTACAATGCACGTTACGGATATAAAAGAAAGTCATGTTCGCATTGCGAAAACGCTAGAAAGTCTTACAAAATCAAACCCACAGATGGTACCGATTGTTCTTGGCGGAGATCACTCGATTAGTTTTCCAAGTATAAGTGGGTTTGCAAGCAGTAAAGGAAAAGTTGGGATTATTCAATTTGATGCTCATCATGATTTACGTAACCTAGAAGATGGCGGGCCGTCAAACGGGACACCGTTTCGTAGTTTACTAGAGAATGATGTCATTACAGGAAAGCAATTAGTACAAATAGGAATTCGAAACTTTTCTAATGCTCATACGTATCATGAATATGCAAAAGAGCATGGAGTAACGGTATATACGATGCAACATGTGAGAGAGCGTCATATAAAAGATATCATTACAGAAAGTATTGAATTATTGCGTCGTCAAGGGGTAACATCTATTTATGTTTCTGTTGATATGGACGTATTAGATCAAGCATTTGCGCCGGGCTGTCCAGCAATCGGTCCAGGTGGTATGGATAGCACGACATTACTGGATGCAATGACAGTGCTTGGGCAAGAACCACTTGTAACAGGTATGGATATTGTGGAAATCGACCCAACTCTTGATTTCCGTGATATGACAAGCCGCGTTGCAGCACAGGTCATTATGAGTTTTTTACTGTCACGTGAAACGGTACGTAAGCAAGTAAATATATGAGAAAAAAGAGCCAATTCGAAATTTCGTTTTAACGGAATAACGAGTTAGCTCTTTTTCATTCTATATACAAGTTAAAAAAACCTTTCTTTTTAGGGAGGAGACTAGAGTATCTGGCCGCATATAGGAGCGGTCAGGGCCTTTTCCTGCTACATGCGAGGTTTAAAACAAAGGGAGCAAACAAGTACAGGTTATGTTGTATTCTGCATAGCGGCGATTTATATGTTGAAAAATTAAAATGAATTTATATAGTTACGCCATTTTTTTATTTGGAGCCTAACACATAGTTCTTTTTTATATGGAAATAATAAGAATTATATTTGAAGTGAAATTGAAGGAGATACTCTTATGGACTACAAAATATTTAGAGCTATTAACCGATTGGTTGGCCGTTATCCATCTGTAGATGCCATTATGATAATGATTTCTCAAAAGGCGCGTTATGTATATGTTCTTTTATTAATCTTAATGTGGTTTCGTAGTGGTTTCTATAAAAAAATTACGATACAGGCAATAATCTCTGCATGTACAACGTTACTTATTCATTTTTTTATAAAACAATTTTATTTTAGACCTCGCCCTTTTGTAAATCATAATGTGCATATATTACCTCCAATTCCATCAGGAATGAATTCTTCATTTCCAAGCAAACATACGATGCTCTCGTTTGCCGTGGCAACTTCTATTTTGTTTTATAATCGTTTGTTAGGATGGTTTATGTGGTTATTAGCGTTTTTAACAGGATTCTCCCGCATTTGGAGCGGGCAGCATTATCCATCTGATATTATAGGAAGCGCATTAATTGGAAGTATAACTAGTATTGTGGTGAACGTTATTCGCTGGTTATGGAATTGTTTTGTTTCATGTGTTATGCATAGCTACAACCGAATTTGTGCTTTTGTAAGAATGCGTTAACCATGAGTAGAATATGAAATATGTATCATCTTATTAGAGTAAATTCCAATTATAGAAAGTTAGTGGAGGGTTGTTTATAAAAAAAGAAGAGCAAACAGGAAAGTGAATTTTCTGTTTGCTCTTCTTTTTTATGTCGTTTTTCGGAATATAGGTAACCGAATATCTACAGTTGTCCCTTTATTTACTTCACTTGTAATTTGTAATTTCCCATTATGCTCTTCAATGATTTTATAGCACATCATTAAACCTAATCCAGTTCCTTTTTCCTTCAAACTATAGAAAGGTTCACCTAAGCGTGAAATGCGATCTTGTGGAATTCCACAACCTTCATCTGTAATGCTAATTACTATAGAATGATTTTCTATGTTCATTGTTTGAATGGAAATAGTCCCTCCGTTCGGCATTGCTTCCATTGCGTTTTTTAATATGTTAATGAATACTTGCTTGAGCTGATTTCCATCACATTGAATTGCTGGTAAAGAAGACGTGTGATTCATGGTGATATGTGTATTATGCATCATTGCTGTTGGTGAAATAAATGTTACCACTTCCTCGATTAATGTTTGGATTTGATAAGGTTGTATGGATATAGCTTGTGGTTTAGACATTGCCATAAATTGATTTGTAATAGATTCCATTTGAGCAATTTCGCTTAGCATAATATCAACATACCATTTGTTGTTTTCGTTTATATCAGGTTCTAGCAATTTTAAAAAACCTTTTAAAGAGGTTAAGGGGTTTCGTATTTCATGGGCAATACCAGCAGTTAGCTGTCCAACAACTGCGAGCTTTTCGGATTTTTTTAATAATTCTTCGGTTTTCTTTAAATTTGTAATATCTTGTCCCATAATGACAATCCCTTTTCGCGATCCATCAGGATGAAAAAGAGGAACTTTTATAATGTTAAGAATGATAGGAGTGGAGTCAGCATGAATAATAATTTCTTCACGACACATGCTCTCTTGTTTCTGCCATGCATATTGATCGGATTTTTCACAGTATAAGAAGGAGTTACGATAGGATTCATTATATTGGATGAGCTCACTATCTTTTTTACCACGATACGGTACATTTTCAAATTTTAAACTAGAAATTGCATAATCGTTAGCCTCAAGCCATCTTCCTTCTTCATCTTTCAAAAGAATAAACGCTGGCATTGCATTTATAAGAGTCCGTAAGCGTTTTTCACTTTCTTTTAATGCAAGTTCCATTTTCTTTTTTTCTGTGATATCTCTTAAGCTACTTACAAACGCTACTACTTCTCCATATGTGTTTACAATAGGGGAGATAAAATTAGTGACGTGTATTAAATTCCCATTTTTTTGTTGTCTAATTGTTTCTTTCGACGTAAACAGTTTATTATGTGCTAGATCTTGATATAGTTTGTTGTATTTATCTTTTGAGAAATCCGGAATAGTAGGTATGATTTCTCCAAGTATTTCTTGTTCAGTCCAGCCGAAAAGAATTTCAAAAGCTTTGTTTACTTTCATCACACGAAGCTCTAAATCAAGAACAACAATAGCATCTATTGTGTCTTTAAGAAGTGAATCTAATTGTTGTTTTGTTAATATGAAATTTTCTTTACTCTGTTTTGTGTTTCTTGTCTCTTTCATTCTATTTTTTGTAATAGTAGCGCGTCTTTTTAGATATATGCTTTTTTTAACAGACGTAAATCTTTTCCTTTGCATCAATGATTCCTCCGCATATATATAATAATTTTAAATAATGATTATACTATATAAAGTCATTTTAATTTTCCTGCATATAAGTGGCTGCAAGGCAGAGCAAGACATGACCTGCATGTGCTTTCTCCTTTTGTTTTAAGCTTTGCATGAGCAGGAAAGGACACTGATCGTTTCTATGCGCAGCCAGATTTCCTCGTTCTCTCTACTTATATATATTAATTTTTCGACATATAAGTCGGTGCTATGCAAAATCCAACATGACCGCTTCTAGGCATGGCCAGATGCTCTCGCCTGCCTAAAAAGAAAGAAGATTTTATGTCGATTTTTTCCTTTTGTATTTATATAACTTGTGTTTATATTTTATTTTAGAGATATAACGCTGCTAATGTTATATCCTTTAAGAGTATAGACGTGATAAGGATAAATAGTCAATTTCTCATTTAATATTTTTGAATTGTAAGTTTTATTTCACGATTTAAAAAATGAGAGGTTCTTTCGTTTTGCTTGTACATCTTCATAATAGGTATGAAAGTTATTGTTAAAACAATCTTTGGTATAATAAGGATAGTAAAGGGGAGGAGATTGTTATGACGTTTAAGATTCAAGGGATTGATCATGTACAATTAGCAGCACCAGAGGGGTGTGAAGAAAAAGCGCGTGCGTTTTATGGAAATATACTCGGATTAGAAGAAATTCCAAAGCCTGCAGAACTAAGAAAGCGGGGAGGTTGTTGGTTTCTCTGTGGGAGTTAAGAATTACACATTGGAGTAGAGCAGAAATTTTCTCCTGCAAAAAAAGCTCATCCGGCGTTTTATGTTCAACATATTGAATATTTCCAAGAAAAATTAACACAAAAAGGAGTCGCTGTTATAGTCGATACAGCACGTCCTGATGTTACAAGGTTTTATGTATTAGATCCATTTGGGAATCGAATTGAATTTATGGAACGGAAAAATAGATAAAAAAACGAGGTGGATACAATGCCACCTCGTTTTTTTATCCTCTTCTAAATAATCCTAATACTTCCACAGTTTCTGTAATATTCACGAATGCTTGCGGATCAATTTCAGAAATCATAGTTTTCATTCCTGCTAGTTCTTCCCTAGAAATAACAGTCATTAGTACACGTTTCTTCTCATTTGAGTATGCGCCTTCTCCATCAAGTAATGTAATGCCCCGTACAAGACTTGAAAGGAGCTTTTCTTTCATTTCTTCTGCTTGACTTGTTACAATCATTAGAGTTACTTTTCGATGTTTCGTGTGGATTGCATCAATTACTTTCCCTGTAACGAAAATAGATAATAAACTGTTTAAGGCAGTATCCCAATCGAAGAAAAATCCAGAAATAACGATTACAATAGCATTAAGTGCGATTAAGAATCCGCCAAGTTGAATATCTTTTTTACGTGAAAGTAACATACCAATAACATCAAAACCACCCGTTGAACCGTAGCAGTTGAAAACAAGGCCAATACCTGCCCCGGCAATTACACCACCAAATAAAGAAGAAAGTAGTGCATCTGTTGCCACTGCATGTACAGGAATCACATATAATGCCGCCGAAAGTGTAATAACGGATATGATTGTATAACCAATAAATCGTTTTCCAAGTCCAATATACCCTAAAATAAGAATGGGTAAGTTTAGTAAAAAGTTTACTAATCCGGTATTAAAGGGAGTTAAGATTCCAATGATCATTGCGATTCCGCTAATCCCACTGCTTAAAATCTTGTGTGGAATAAGGAAAAGATTAAAAGATAGTGCCACAACTAAAGATCCTAAAATCACTCCAAGTAATCGATACATACCTTTCCCGTCCTTCACTAAAGATGCTATATATACAAACTGACAATAATTCAAAATTATATATGAGATTGTAAGATTTGAGGGAAAACAGTTTATTTTGGGAAATTAGATTAGTTCGAAAATTGAAAGCGATTTATTCTAGGGGGAGAGGGATATGAAGGTCCAGCTTTTTCAACAAACAAGTCCATTAAAACAAGAATGCGAAGATGCACTAATTTGTAATGAAGCTTTAAAATTATATGGTGTTTGCGATGGGGCAACGCCGCTTATTGAGTTTCAAGATGAGAATGGGCATAACGGAGCATACTTAGCCTCTCATTTGTTTCGACAACATTTTGAATCGATTTCGAATATGTATTCATTACAAACTGAAGTTGCTATAGCAAATCAGTTACTGCAAGAAAAAATGCAATTATATCATATTGATATGGCAAAAAAGGATCAACTTTGGTGTACTTGCATTGCTGCTATTCATATCACAGATAAAACAATAGAATATGCGCAGCTTGGAGATTGTATGATTGTTGCTAAATTTGTTGACGGGTCAGTTAAAGTACTTACGGAAGATACAGTGAAAGGCATTAGTAAACGGGCAAAGCAACAACGCGAGGAAGATCGTAAAAAGGGGCTTTCTGTTCCAAATGAAGCAATATTTACTGATAAAAAAGAGCAATTACGATACAATCGTTACATGGCAAATACTCTAAACGGATATTCTGTTGCAAATGGGATGAATGAAGCAATTTCTCTTATTCAGCAAGGAGAACTGTTACGACAAGAAATTGCAAATCTATTTATTTGTTCAGATGGTTTGTTTCATCTCGAGTGGCCGCTAGAAATAAGTGCACAATTTGTGTGGGAACATGGTATTAAGAAATACTTAAAAATAATAGAAAAATTAGAAGCGAAACAGCTTATCCATCCAGATGATAAAACCGCAATTATCATTCATTTGTAAAGGGTGAGACTATGCACATTCAGAAAGCGCATTTATCTTTTCGTGATCCGTTGCAGCCATTACAAGCTGTTACACATATTATTATTCATCACACAGCGGAAGATGGCTGGGACGTATATAAGACACATGAATTTCATCAAAATAATCGAGGATGGAGCGGGATAGGATATAATTATTTTATTGAGGAAGATGGCACCATTTACGAAGGAAGAGGACTGCATATAGGAGCTCATGCGAAAGGTTATAATACGAGTAGTATTGGGATTTGTATATCTGGTAATTTTGATGTATATGATCCAATACCAGTACAAATGATTTCTTTGCATTGGCTATGTAAACAGTTCATGTATCAATTTTCTTTAGATAGTGAGCAAGTTCTCGGTCATCGTGAATTAGATGGGGTAACAAAAACGTGCCCAGGAACGCGTTTTTCAATGGGAAAACTACGCCATATTCTATCAAATAACGAAAAAGGAGCTGTATAATATGACTTTTATGAAATTACCAAATGAGAAAAAAGAAACACTTGTAGAACATATTCAAGAATTTTTTAAAGAAGAAGAGCTAGGGGAGATCGGCCGTTTTCAAGCGGAGCGCTTAATTGAAGAAATGATAAAAGAACTAGGACCACATATATATAATCAAGCAATAGGCGATGCTAGAAAACTTGTCGCAGATAAACTTGCAAATTTAGAAGAAGACTTATATGTGCTAGAAAAACCAATCAAATAGTACAAATAGGAGAGCAGTACTTTGTAATATTAAAGACAAGTGATAAAAGCTCCTCGCTCCATTTGATTCACGAGGAGTGTTTATCACTTAGGTTTTGTTTATTGACTATATATCCATTTTGATTTTTCAACATCTTTGTCTAGCTCTGCCTCCTAAGCCCTCATGTCTAAGAACCTTCCACACGAGAAGGTAAAAAACACCTTCTGTGTGAAAGAACCTTAGCCAACGGGCCTAAACAGTCGGCTCCGCTTTTCTTTATAATCCAGCTCCAGCGGCTAGAACAGTCGGTGGCTTCGCGTCTTCCGCCGAGGCAAAAAGCGCCTCTATGTCAGAAGCTCCATCCCCCTCTTGTTCTGAGCGAGCCGCTTCCGCTTTTCTTTATAAGTAGCGGCTATGCAGAATACAGCATGACCGCTACTTGCTTTCTCCTTTTGTTTTAAACCTTGCATGTGGTAGGAAAAGGCCCTGACCGTTTCTATGCATAACCAGATGCTCTCGCTCACCTAAAAAGAAAGAGAGTTTTTATGTCGATTTTTTAATTTGTGTTTATATAGAGTGCTTTTGTTGAAAAATTAATGAATTATCAAATAAAAGGTATATCATTTGAACATTTTATCACATAACCATTTTTAGCTGACCAACTTAATAAACCCTTCCAAAAGTTTTCACAGACATTCATAATTTGTTTAGGTTCGGAAAGATATCCTGACATCACCATTTCACAAAGTGCATCAAATCCTTCTGGCTTATCTGTAAAAGCTCTAGCCTCAGGTAATACTTGAGCTGATGTCGTAAAATATCGTTTGTTGTGTAATCCTAAAATCATCGCACCTGCAGTTGCTATTTTTATAGCCAAAGTAGGTAAGAACGTTTCAGGTCCTTGAATTTCTATATTTCTTAATTTCCCAATGTATTCGTACATTTCTTCAACTAGTGTTTTACAAATCGCTTTTTTAAAAATTGTGTGATCTACAGAACTTGCTTTTTGTCTTAACTCTTGGAAAAATTCTTCAGGATCATATATTGGTAGTATCGTGAAGAATTGTCCATGAGTAAGTGGCCAATCTTCTTCTATTGTAGTGGCTTCTTCTACAATATCTTCTTCACTATCAAAGTTTACTTCTGCCTTCCAATCACCTGCTGTCCATTCATAGCTATAGCTATCTTCTAAAGAATTTAAAATACATTTCATTTCGATATCTGAAAATGGACCATCTGCTTTTCTAGCTAAAGAACCGTATATACCAATAGCTTTAACTTCTGAACCATATTTTTCTAATATTTGATTTGCTATCGTATAAGCGATTTTTATTCTTTCTTCTCTTGTAACCTTTCCTGGACCCATCATATACATTTCTCCTTTTTTATAAAAATATTGAGTGAGATAATATATAGATGATCAAGGAGGACCACGGGCTTAACAGGGAACTTTATCTGGTGTCATTTAAATACACCACCTTTCTAAATCATATAAAGTGAAACTTCCATCAGTAGGGGGGCTCCATCCTCCACTGATGGTTAATTGAACTAATCGGGCTTTACGGGCAGTTGTCCCTCACCTATCTTCTTTAGAAAAGCGGAAGCGCCTCGTCGGAGGGGGACGAGCTGGACAACGCTTCTCCCTAAATTTTAAGGAGGGGGTCTTACTGCCTGTTAATGAGGGATAAAAAGTCACGTACATACAAATTAGGAAATGAAATAAAATCCATTTTATGAAGTTTATTGTAAATGGAATGAGATATTTAGTCAAAGAAGAATATAAAAACCCTCTTTTAGTTAACACATATGACAGCAATTGTTGAGAAAAATTTTCATGTCTTCAAAAATAACAGAAAATTCAGTAAAATTAATTAAAACAAAGGAGGTTTTTTATGAGGAGATATGTAAATGCAATGCTTTCTATGTTACTTATTATTGGTTTACTTTGGTCGCCGCTTGAATTAAAAGCAGAGGAACAAAATCAAAAAGAACCGATTATTCTTATTCATGGTTTAGGTGGTTGGGGCCGTGATGAATTATTTGGCTTTAAGTATTGGGGTGGTTTCAAAGACATCGAGACAAACTTGAATCGACAAGGGTATAAAACATATACAGCTTCTATTGGACCACTCTCAAGCAACTGGGATCGTGCAACAGAGCTATATTCTTATTTAAAAGGTGGAACAGTTGATTACGGAGAAGCTCATGCGAGAGCACATGGACATGCCCGTTATGGAAAAACATATTCGGGGGCATATAGCCAATGGGATAATCAACATAAAGTTCATTTCGTTGGACATAGCATGGGTGGTCAGACAGCAAGAGTATTATTACAGCTATTAAAAGAGGGAAGTTTAGAAGAACGAGAGTATTATAAACAACATCCTGAGGTAGGGATATCGCCTTTATTTGAAGGGAATAAAGATTGGGTACGTAGTGTAACAAGTATCGGTACGCCGCATAACGGTTCTACGTTTGCAGATGAAGAAACGATGTCTTCGTTTATTAAAGAATTTGTATTAAAGATTGCTAGTTTATCAGGCAGTAATCCAGAAACATTTGGCTATGACTTTAAACTGGAACAATGGGGATTAAAGCGAAAACAAGGAGAGAGCTTTTTACAATATGCAGATCGAATGCTTAATAGTTCCGTTTGGAAAAGTAAAGATGTCAGTGCTTACGATTTAACGACAGCGGGCTCTAAAGAGCTTAATCAATGGGTAAAAACATACGATGATGTATATTACTTTTCTTATACAGGAGATGCGACGTATCGATCACTACTGACAGGGCATTCTGTACCTTTGTTGACGATGAATCCACTTATGTATTTGTCTGGCTTACATATTGGCAAGTTTACACGAGGATATGCAGAGCCGTTTATTAATGGAAATTGGTGGCCAAATGATGGCCTTGTTAGTGTTGTTTCGTCACAATATCCGATAGGGCAGCGAAATCAGCTGTATGCAGGAAATGCTCAAAAAGGTGTTTGGAATTATACGGCGACAAAATATAATTGGGATCATCTCGATTTTATTGGAATTGATCTTGCAGATACGTTAGGGATTAGTGATATATATTCGTTTTATAATGAAGTTGCTGGCAATATTTATCGTTTACCCTTGAATTAAAAGAAGGAAATAGAAATCCCCTTCATATATTATGAAGGGGATAAAATATTATAGCATCTTTGTCCAAATCGCCTTCGTATAAGCAGTTTTGATTGCTTGAAATGAAGGGTTTCAATAGTAGTTTAACGAATATAAATCTAAATATATAGAAAAGAATGGAGAAATACATATGATACAATATCCGTTTTTGCAAAAAGGAGCAACAATTGGGGTAACGGCACCTTCTTCTGGTGTAAATTCTGCCTTACATAATATGTTCAAACAATCCTGTGAAAGTATGGAAAGAAAAGGTTATACAGTCGTCTGCGGAGAAACAGTTTGGACGCAAGAGAAAGCTAAGTCTTCTAGTGCGAACAAAAGAGCAAATGAATTTATGGAAATGATGCAAGATGAGAACATTAATATCATCATTCCTCCTTGGGGTGGTGAACTATTAATTGAAATACTAGAAGAAATTGATTTTGAAAAAATAAATAAGAAATGGGTATTGGGATACTCGGATACGAGTGTTTTATTATTAGCGATAACGTTAAAAATAGGAATAGCGACTGCTCACGGAACAAATTTCGTAGATGTAAGAGGCGAATATTCCGATCATACAACAGCAATGTGGCAAAGTGTATTATCAACGGAAGTAGGGGATTCAATCACTCAGTATTCTTCAGAGAAATATCAAGCGAAATGGCAACATAATAATCCATCGCCATGTGTGTTTCACTTAACAGAAGATACAAATTGGAAAACAATTTCGAATGGGAATGTGAGTATTACAGGTCGATTGCTTGGCGGATGTATTGATGTGATTAGACACCTCATTGGCACGCCATTTGGTAACGTGCAAGAGTTTAGGAAGAAGCATTGTAATAACGATCCGTTCATTTGGTATTTTGAAAATTGTGAGTTAACGACTACTGATTTACGACGTTCATTGGTTCAAATGAAACTGGCTGGTTGGTTTGAAAATTGTTCAGGTATTTTATTTGGCCGCAGTGCTGCAAATCATCCAGTGAATGAATATACCGCTGAAGATGTATATACAGAATTAGCTAATGAGTTGCAAATTCCAATTATTTATGATGTAGACTGTGGTCATAGGCCTCCGCAAATTACATTTATAAACGGGGCATTTGCAGAGGTTGAAGTGGAGGGCGGTAAAGGAGTAATTACACAGCATTTTAAGTAGAAATGTAGAAAGGAAATGATATGAATGGAATATGAAAAGATTGCAGAAAAATATCCAGCACTCATTACAGAACGATTATGTTTACGGCCGTTAACAATAGAAGATGCTGATGATGTATTTGAATATGCTTCAAATTCAGAAATTGCAACATATACAGTATGGTATCCGCATGAGACACTACAAGATTCAAAAATGTTTGTTCAGTCAATCTTAGATCAATACGAAAAAGGAGAAATGGCGGCTTACGGAATAGAACTGAAAAAGGAAAAAAAGATGATTGGGACGTGTGGTTTTATCGAGTATGACAAGAATCATCATAAGGCAGAGCTGGCTTATGCATTATCGCCAAACTATTGGGGACAAGGCATTGCGACAGAAGCAGCAAAGGCATGTATCCGTTATGGATTTGAAATCTTACAGCTAAATCGTATTGAAGCAAGATGTCATGCTAGTAATGTACAATCCGAACGAGTGATGAAACGTTTAGGAATGCAATATGAGGGAACGTTACGAAAAGATATGTTTGTGAAGGGAGCATATCGAGATACGAAAATATATTCGATTTTGCGAGAGGAATATGATGTACAAAAGGGAGAGTAATAGAGTGAATTACTCTTCTTTTCTTCTACTCTCTTAATCATCTAGAGGTATGCCCATTTTGACTCCAAATTCTTCGAGAGTGCGGTTTTTACCAGTGTAGGTCTACTGGTTTAGAACCCTACTCTTCTTAACACAACATGAGATAGAGAGAAAAATTATGAACCTCGATTCCAAAGTGAATCGAGGTTTTTTATGACAATGGTTAAAATACAACGGAATAGTCCTTGTTTTAATTTTAAAAAAACTGAATAGAAAGAAAAATATGATATATTTATACTATCCAATCATTTTTAAGGGAGATGGGGAACATGACAACGGAAAATCAAATAGTTGAAAATAAGGAACTCACGATTTTTAACCACATTGGAAACACAATTGTAACAGAAGATAGAGAAATCCAAATTATTTCAAGATTAGAAGAGCCTCTTATTGTCGTGTTAGCAAATGTATTAAGTGATGAAGAGTGTGAAATGTTAATGCAAATGTCCAAAAATAAAATGAAACGTTCTAAAATTGGTGTTTCGCGCAAAACAAATGACATTCGGACGAGTAGTGGTACGTTTTTAGAAGAAAGTGAGGTCACTACTAGAATCGAAAGACGAATTGCTTCGATCATGAATGTTCCTATTGAACATGGAGAAGGGTTACAGATTTTAAAGTATACAGTTGGCCAAGAATATAAAGCGCATTATGATTTTTTCGCAGAAAACAGTGCAGCAGCAAATAACAATCGGATGAGTACCCTTGTCATGTACTTAAATCATGTAGAAGAAGGCGGAGAGACTTTCTTTCCCAAACTCAACCTTTCTGTATCTCCGAAAAAAGGAATGGCGGTATATTTCGAATATTTTTATCAGGATGCATCATTAAACAAACTCACTTTACATGGCAGTGCACCTGTTATCAAAGGTGAAAAATGGGTTGCGACGCAATGGATGAGAAGAAGACCTTCGTAGTCAACTACCCACCACTTAAACGCTAACACGTTTTGAAGCGGGGGCTTAAAAAAAGCCCTGGTTGCCTAGCCTCAGTCTTTCGTGGACTCCGTTCGTAGTTGCATACCCAAGAATGATTCCCTAGTTCTTGGCTCTATGGTGGCTCTCTTTTAGTCAATATCAACATGAATGTTTGGCAGTGCTTTATTTAAAAAGAAAAATTAAAAATATATAAATATTTATCTAAATTTTCTAAAAATATTGACAAAATAACTTTCAATTTTTATACTTATGACAGCATAATGAACTGTTAATAAGTCCTTTTGTAATATCTAAAAATGAAAGCGTTTTTATAAGGGGGAGAAGAAATATGATGATGGATGTGCCATTAACAATTAGTTCGATGATCGAAAGAGCAGAGAAGTTATTCCCGAAGAAAGAAATTATTTCTCGTACACATAGCACAATTACACGGTTAACGTATAAGGAGTTAGGTGAGCGAACGAGACGTTTGTCTAGCGCGCTGCAAAAATTAGGTGTGAAGCAAGGAGAACGTGTTGGCACATTAGCATGGAATCACCATCGTCATGTAGAAGCATATTTTGCGATTCCTAGTATTGGTGCTGTATTGCATACGATTAACATTCGTTTATCTCCGCAGCATATTTCTTATATTATTAACCATGCAGAAGACCGCATTTTACTCATTGATGAAGATATGGTACCGGTTGTTGAGAAAATGCAAGAGGAATTATCAACTGTACAAGCTTATATCATCATGACCGATAAAAAAGAGCTTCCTGAAACTTCGCTTCAATTTGTATACCACTACGAACAACTTCTTGAAGAAGGGAATCCTAATTTTTCATTTTTAAAAGATATTGATGAAAATATGCCGGCTGGTATGTGCTATACATCAGCTACAACAGGCAATCCGAAAGGCGTCGTATATACACATCGCAGTACTGTTTTGCATAGTATGACGCTTGGGCTTGCAGATACAGCGGCACTTTCTGAAAGTGATGCTGCTATGCCGGTTGTTCCTATGTTTCATGTAAACGCTTGGGGATTACCGTTTGCAGCAACATGGTTTGGATCAAAGCAAGTTCTTCCTGGACCGATGTTTACACCGAAAATTTTATTAGAAATGATGCAGGAAGAAAAAGTAACATTGGCAGCCGGTGTGCCAACAATTTGGCTTGGTGTGCTGCAAGAATTAGAAAAGAATCGTTATGATCTATCAAATATGAAACGAATTTTATGCGGCGGTGCAGCTGCGCCGAAAAGTGTGATTGCAGCTTTCGAACAAAAATACAATGTCCCATTTGTGCATGCATATGGAATGACAGAAACAAGTCCGCTTGTCACGCTTGCGCGTTTGAAAAGTTATGAACGTGAACTACCATATGAAGAACAACTTACGATACGTGCGAAGCAAGGTTATTTAGTACCTGGTGTTGAAATGAAAGTTGTTGGAGAAAACGGAGATGTAGCATGGGACGGACAAGAAATGGGCGAGCTATGCTTACGTGCTCCTTGGATTGCGGCAAGTTATTATAAAGACGAGCGAACAGCAGAGGGATTTCGAGATGGATGGTTATATACAGGAGATGTCGTTACGGTTGATGAAGAAGGGTGTATTAAGATTGTCGATCGAACGAAAGATGTAATTAAAAGTGGGGGAGAATGGATTTCATCTGTTGATTTAGAAAATGCTTTAATGGCACATGAAGCAATATTTGAAGCGGCTGTTGTTGCAGTGCCGCATAAACAGTGGCAAGAGCGTCCTGTTGCATGTGTTGTTGTAAAACAAGGTCAATCTGTTACCAAGGAAGAATTATATGATTTTTTAAAACCACAATTTGCAAAGTGGTGGCTACCAGATGAGATTGTCTTTCTGAAAGAAATTCCGAAAACTTCAGTTGGGAAGTTTTTAAAGCAAGCGCTTCGAAAAGAGCTGGAGCAATATTATATAGAAAATTGAATAGTGATTGTAAACTTCGATTGAGTTTTGGTTGACAATATAGAAAGAGCAAGGTAACATATCACATGTGATATGTTACCTTATTTTAATTTATAGTTTACAAACAGGAGAAAACATAATATGGATACAAGAAATTTAGTTTTTGTCGCTTTATTTAGTGCCATTATGGCAGTGTTAGGACTTATACCGCCAATTGCTTTATCATTTACACCTGTACCGATTACATTACAATCACTTGGTGTTATGCTTGCGGGCGGTTTGTTAGGATCTCGTCTAGGGGCTCTTAGCCAATTCGTATTTTTACTTGTTGTAGCAGCGGGTGCACCGTTGTTAGCTGGAGGCCGCGGTGGATTTTCAGTTTTTGTGGGACCGAGTGCTGGTTATTTAATGGGATATGTAATCGGAGCATTTGTTATTGGATATTTCGCAGAACGTCTTCGCAACGTATCATTTCTGAAATTATTTTTAATTAATATTATTGGTGGTATTTTTGTTGTATATTTCTTTGGTGTTATCGTACAAGCCTTTGTGATGGATATAAGTGTAGTAAAAGCAGTGAAATTAAGTGTTGTGTTCTTACCGGGAGATATATTGAAGGCTGTATTTGCGACAATTCTTGTAACGAGATTACAACGTTCATTGAAACGAACAATTTATCATACAAATTCTGAAACACGTTAAAACGTGTTTCTTTTTGTTATAGAAAAGGAAGTGAAATAGGTGGGAATTACAAAATCTTATGCAGCACATGCACATTATCGATCGAACAAAACTGCAATAAAAACAAAAGATAGAAGCGTTACATATAAAGAATGGTATAAGTCTGTTTGCCAAGTTGCAAATTGGCTTCATGAGGAAGAATTAAGTAATAAAAAGATTGCGATTTTACTTGATAATAGCGTGGAATTTTTACAAATTTTTGCTGGATCTGCTATGGCAGGTTGGGTTTGTGTACCACTTGATCTAAAGTGGAGTATTCATGAACTTGAGGAACGACTACAAATCGTACAGCCTTCTATTATAGTTGTAGCACAGCATAAACGTAATCAATTGCCCAAAACAAATAGTAAAATATTTTCTATCAGTGCGTGGTCTGATAGAATAACAAACACTTCTATTACAGTAAATGATATAGAAAAGGTGGGAGAGTTACCTTTTTATATGGGATTCACATCAGGATCAACTGGAAAAGCAAAAGCGTTTCTCCGTTCACAACAATCATGGGTAGAAAGCTTTGCTTGTAATGTTCATGATTTTCATATGAAAAAAGATGAGACAGTATTGCTTACGGGAACGTTTGTACACTCTCTCTTTTTATACGGTGCAATGAGCGCTTTATTTTTAGGACAAACGATATACATGACAGAAAAATTCATTCCAAACCGTGTTCTTTCAATATTAGAGAAGGAATCTATTTCTGTTATGTATACAGTTCCAACGATGCTAGAGTCTCTATACAAAGAAGAAAGAATGATAGAACAGGAGATAAAGATTGTTTCATCAGGTGCAAAATGGGAAGCTGAAGCAAAGCGAAAAATAAAACAGGTCTTTCCAAATGCAAAGCGATATGAATTTTATGGAGCGTCTGAATTAAGTTTTGTTACAGCACTATCCCATCATGATAATGAACATAAACCATCTTCAGTTGGAAGACCATGTCATAATGTAAAGATTAGTATTCGCAATGGGGACGAACAAGAAGTAGAGAAAGGAACAGTCGGCACAATTTATGTGAAGAGTGAGCAGTTTTTTATGGGGTATATAATAGATCATGTACCAATTTCTCACGTAACGAGTGATGGATGGATGACAGTTCATGATGTGGGTTATGTTGATGAAGATGGGTTTTTATATATTGTAGGACGAGAAAAAAATATGATTATTTATGGTGGAATCAACATTTTCCCTGAAGAAATTGAACGTGTATTGCAGATGCATCCAAATGTAGATGAAGTAGTTGTTGTTGGTAAGAAAGATATATATTGGGGAGAAAAACCGGTAGCACTAGTTAAAGGAGCGGTATCAAAAAAGGAACTGAAGCAACTTTGTTTGGGAAGGTTATCTTCCTATAAAATTCCGACAGAATGGTATTTTGTAGATGTAATTCCTCATACAAGCAGTGGGAAAGTTGCACGGGCAGAAGTAAAAGAAATGCTTGAAAAGCAGGGGTTTATGTATGAATAGAGCAGTAATTGTTGAAGCAAAACGCACTCCAATTGGAAAGATAAATGGCATGTTTAAAGATTATTCTGTTGAAAAATTAGCAGCTCCTTTACTTACATATATAAGTAAAGGTATCGAAAAAGAAATCGATGATGTTATATTCGGAAATGTTGTCGGGCCTGGTGGGAATGTAGCTCGGCTGTCAGCATTAGAGGCCGGTCTCCCATATGAAGTACCCGGGGTGACGATTGATCGCCAGTGCGGGGCAGGACTGGAAGCAATTCGGTTGGCATGTCATCTGATTCAGGGCGGAGCGGGAACTTGTTACATTGCAGGTGGAGCCGAAAGTGTAAGTACCTCACGATTTGAAAAGCGAGCTCGTTTCTCACCTGAGCATATTGGTGATCCTGATATGGGAGTTGCTGCAGAGTATGTAGCGAAGCGTTACGGAATTACAAGGGAGATGCAAGATACATATGCATGTCTAAGCTATAAACGAACATTAGCAGCATTAGAAAAAGGATATTTACGAGAAGAAATTGTACCAGTTTCTCACAATGCAGTAGACGAAACGATTAAACATTGTATGAATTATGAAAGAATGATAAAACGAACACGCCCTGCCTTTTTACAAGAGGGGACAGTGACGGCAGGTAATTCATGTGGAGTGAACGACGGAGCGTGTGCACTTCTTATTATGAATGAAATGCAAGCTGAAAAGCTTGGTTATAAACCGGTACTACGATTTGTATATAGTGCCGTTTCTGGCGTAGATCCTCATTTTCCCGGTAGTGGGCCGATATTTGCGGTGCAAAAATTATTACAACAGATGAATCTCACAATGGAAGATATTGATTATATTGAAATGAATGAAGCGTTTGCTTCCAAAATAGTTGCATGTGCGCGCGAGTTAAACATCCCTTATGAAAAATTAAATGTAAACGGCGGAGCGATTGCTGTTGGACATCCATACGGTGCATCGGGAGCAATGCTTGTGACAAGGTTATTTTATCAAGTGCAAAGAGAACAGGTGAAATACGTGATTGCAACGTTAGGTATTGGCGGAGGGATTGGAGTTGCACTTTTGTTTGAAAAAGTAGAAACGTAGAAATTTTAGGCGCATATTATGTTACTCATTTTTACCCCGCTATTTTGGCGTAGTAAGAGCCCCACCTCAAGATTCAAAGAGAGACGAGGAAGATAGGCGGGGGATAATTGCCAGTAAAAGCCCGATTAGGCGAGATTTTCATCAGTGAAGGATGAAGAAAACGATCACTGATGGAAGTGTTTACGAATAATAGATTTGTTTAAATATGGAAGTTCAACATCCGTTTGCTTATTATTAAAATAAGTGAACGGATGTTTTGTTTTTTAGGAGTGAGAACAGTGGGGATTTCTATATAAAAGTTAGGATTTTCTAATATTGATAAGCATTTAGCACATTTATTTCAAGCACAAATTATTGATCTTATGAAAAAGTACTATAATGGAGAGAAAGTCGCAAATATTTTTTAGGAGAGAACGAGGATAAAATTAGTGCCTAAAACCATACCACTGGTTAAAGAAAATACCTATGTTGTGGACCTTTTGGGATAGATATAGTTATGCAAAAATGATAGCAAGGGGGTCAAGGAAGTGTTTAATGATTTTAAGCTTGTGGATAATCGTCCTGTTTATATTCAATTAAAGGATTATTTAAAAAAAATGATTATGAAAGGACACCTGCTGGAGCACCAGAAGCTTCCATCTACCCGAGAACTTAGTAAATTACTATTGATCAGCAGAAATACTGTACTCACTGCTTACGCAGATTTAGAACAAGAAGGTCTAATCTATGCAATAAAGGGAAAAGGAAATTTTGTAGGGAAAGTCAAAACAGCCAAAACTCCATCCATCGAATTAAACTGGAAAGAAAAGGTCAATGAAGTTACCTTGCTAGCTGATGAATTAGATTTAATGAAGCACGGTGTTCGCTGGAAAAAAGGCATGATTTCATTCAATAGCATTGCCCCAGACGAAAAGCTTTTTGATGTTGAAAATTTTAAAAGGGCTTTTCTGACCCGAATGTCTATTGAAGGAGATATCGTTTTGAACTACGGATATGCAAAAGGCTATAAACCCCTAATTGATTACCTTCTTCACTATATGGAAATGAAAGGCGTAGATATTTCCAATAAGGATATTCTGATCACAAATGGCTTCACCGAGGGTCTGGATATTTTGTTGTCTTCCTTAGCTAAAAAATCTGGGCGTATTATTTGCGAAAATCCTACCCATCATGCCGCATTAAAGCTTTTTCGATTATATGGACTTGATATCTACGGGATTGAAATGAAGGATGATGGTATCGATATTTGTGAAGTTGAGAAGATTTTATCCGAAATGGATTTTGATTTTGCATACTTAATCCCGTCCTATCATAATCCGACCGGGATTGTCACGTCCTCGGAAAAAAGAACTGAAATCATGAAACTTTTTTCAAAATATCAAATTCCTATTGTGGAAGATGGATTTAATGAGGAATTACGTTATTCAGGTTCCCATTTAGCACCGTTATTGACTTTCGCCGGATCAGGCAACAATGTGATCTATATCAGCAGTTTTTCAAAAATTCTTTTTCCGGGATTACGTGTTGGTTGGATTTTAGCAGATAAGGAATTAATCCATTGTTTGGAAAGTGTGAAAAGGGCACGAACGATTCATACATCCACGCTGGATCAGGCAGTGCTTTATCAATATTTGCATGATGGTTATTTTGAAAAATATTTAAAAAAGGCCAAGTCAGTTTATAAGAAAAAATATGAACTAGCCTTTCATGCTTGCAATCAATACATTCCTTTTCAAAGAATGACAGGGGATGGCGGACTTCATCTTTTTATAGAGTTAGCAAAAGGAATGAATTCGCGTACACTTTTGGAAAAATGCTATGAAAAGGGAGTTGTTTTTTCTCCTGGAGACGTCTTTTACACGGATGGAAGGGGAAGTAATACGTTTCGATTAGGATTCTCTCGGTTAAAAGAAGCGGATATTCTTAAGGGAATTAAGATAATTGGAGATACATTGAAAAATGAAAATGGGAGTTGAAAAAAGTGAGAGTTGGCGTAATTATGGGAGGCGTGTCCTCCGAAAAACAAGTATCCCTCATGACTGGGGAAGAAATGATTGCCCATTTGGATAAAAGTAAGTACGAAATTGTGCCTATTCAACTAAATAACAAAAAAGAGCTAATTGAAAAGGTAAGGAATATCGATATTGCCTTGTTAGCGCTTCACGGAGAATATGGGGAGGATGGTACGATTCAAGGTACATTGGAAACGCTCGGCATTCCATATACCGGAAGTGTCATGTTATCAAGCGGTATTTGTATGGATAAAAATATGTCGAAAAAATTGATTCGTTATGAAGGAATTCAAACCCCGGATTGGATTCATCTTTCGAATATGGAAGAACTTCAGCTTGATGAAATTGAAAAAATGGGGTATCCGTTAGTGGTAAAACCTAATTCGGGTGGTTCCAGTGTAGGGGTAAAGATCGTATACGATCAGGACTCTTTACTATCCTCGCTTGAAGATGTACTGAAATGGGATTCTGAAATCGTAATTGAAAAATATATAAAGGGTGAAGAAATTACCTGTTCCATTTTGGACGGAAAACTTTTACCGATTATTTCAATTCAACATGTGGCTGAGTTCTTTGACTATCATGCGAAATACGATGATGCGGCTACGATTGAAGAGATTGTAGAACTTCCGGTCACAACTCAAAAGCGTGTCGCCGAGGCTGCAATGGCCTGCTATAAAGCATTAAAATGCAGTGTTTATGCTAGAGTTGATATGATTATAAAAGATGGAATCCCATATGTCATGGAGGTTAATACATTGCCGGGGATGACAAAAAATAGCTTACTGCCGAAAAGCGCTCATGCGGTGGGAATCTCTTATAGCAAGCTATTGGATATGATCATTGAAATCTCTTTAAAGGCTAGGAGAAACGAAGGGTTTTAATAGAAATATAATTAAATGCAGTGTTAAAATGTATTGTTGATTCTACACTACTTTTCTGAAATTATTGGGTGGGAAGATGGATTTCCTAAAAAGCCGAATCCAGAAGCATATATCCATATGCAAAAGAAACACTCTATTAATTTTGTTGTGGGAGATCGTGCGTTAGACATTATGCCAGCTACAAAACTAGGAATCACAACATGTGCTTTTCAAAACGCGATAATTCAAGACGCAGATTATTATATTGATTCTTATCATCAGTTACTTCATATTATGAAAGAGAAGAGTCTTCACATATAAAAGAAACACAAGAAACGATTTATGCTTCTTGTGTTTCTTTTTGTATATGAATAAGGTGCGATAAAAATGCTTCGCCTGTAACAGTTGCTTTACCGCCGCCGCGTGCGCTTTTTGGATTTCCGCCACCTTTTCCTTCTATAAGGGGAAGGGCTGCTTTTAAAAGGGTATTCATATTTAGCTTAACGGCTTGACCACATGCACAAATGCATTGTAAGTTTTCGCCGTTTTGTGTAACAAAATATGTAATGGCATATTCATCTTTTTCTGTAAGGATGGCTGCTAATTTTGCAAGTTCCTGCATAGAACGATCTGTAAAGTTAACGGCAATTTGTTTCCCAAATGAAGTTTTTTCTGCGTGCTGTAACAATTCATTTGCTTCTACAAGAATGAGTTTTTCGTTGACTGCTTGCAACGCTTTCTCAGTTTCTTTTTGAGTGAAAAGGAGCTGCTTTATTTTGTTTGGAATATCGTCCTCTTTACTTTGTAACTGCTGTGCTGCGCCTTTTACGAGAGCTTGATTACGCTGCATCAGTTCAATTGTACGCCAGCCGCAAACAAATGTAAGACGAATGTTTCCTTTATGACGCTCCCAATTGATGATTTGAACCGGGCCGACTTCACCAGTTTGTTTTGGATGTGTACCACCACATCCGTTATAATCAAGATTTTCAATAATAACAACACGAATATTTTCTGTCACTGTTGGTTCCTTGCGTAAAGGAAGTTGCTTTGCTTCTTCTAGATCTACCCACTGAACTGTAATTGGACGGTTTTCAAGTACAATTTGATTAGCAAGATTTGCAGCTTCTTCAGCCGTTTCGAAAGAAAGGTCAGAAGTTTCTAAATCAATTGTTACGATTTCTCTTCCTAAGTGAAAACCGATTGTTGGAATGTTGAAGTGATCCCAAAATATAGCGGACAAAATATGTTGCCCAGCATGTTGCTGCATATGATCGAAACGACGTTTCCAAGAAACATGTCCCGTTACTTCATCTGCATGTATCTCTTCAGTAATGTAATGACGAATTTCTCCATCTATTTCTTCTACATTTATAACAGGAATTTGATTTAAATACCCTGTATCATGTGGCTGACCACCGCCCGTTGGATAAAACGCTGTTTGTGTTAATACAACATAGACTTTGTCGTCTTTGTCACATACTTGTTTTGTGATTTGAGCTGTAAATGTTTGTAAATATGAATCTGCATAAAATAATTTGTGATTCACGATCTTACTCCTTTCAAACTTAGCTATATAAATACAAAATAAAAAATCGAGATAAAAACCCTCTTTCTTTTTAGGTAGGCGAGAGCATCTGGCCATGCATAGAAGCGGTCAGGGCCTTTTTTCTGCCACAGGCAAGGTTTAAAACAAAAGGAGAAAGCAAGTAGCGGTCCTTTTGTATTCTACATAGCAGCGAGTTATATGTAGAAAAATTAAAATGGACAAATATAGTTCTATTGTAAAACAATACGTATTAATTTTCCTAATATTTCATAAGAAAAATTCTCCTTTTTGGAATTTTCTTGCTATAATGAGAAAAAGGAACATAACGGGGGTGGATGATATGTTGTATGAAAATGGCGTACGCAAACTGATTCATCTAAACACAAGTATTTCTGAACTATACCGAGAATTGCATGAAATGACCCGTCATTTAAAAGAATGTAACCGTGAAAGTGTAACATTTGATCGATTATATGTGAAAGAATTATTTTGGAAAAAAGAAGATATAGTTTCTATGTATGATCAGCTCCTAATTCAACTTTGTATTAATGATTGTTTTGATATGAAAAGTTTCATTTCTGGGGAATATGCTTATACACATGAAGAAGTAGAGAATTGTGTAGCAGAATTTAATAATAAACATAATGTGAATATTACAGTAGAGGAAGTATTAAAAGAATTACAGTTTACATATGGTATTGATATGGAGCTGAAACGAACAGCTCGTGTTTAAGAAAACGAAAATTATGTTTTCAAAGGAAGCTGCTTTTCAGCTTTCTTTTTCTTTGCATTTAGATATAGAGAAGGTGAAAGAGATGAAGGAGAAGTTAAGGAACATTCATCCAATCGGGATGAATATCATTATTGGAACATTATTTGCAAGATTTGCAACATCGATGAGCATTCCATTTTTAGCAATTTATTTGACGACTGCAAAAGGAATATCAGCTGGAGTTGCAGGAGCTATTATTGGAACGAGCGCATTAGTTGGTGTATTCGCAAGTTTTATTGGCGGAAATTTATCAGATCGTTATGGGCGAAAGAAGATTATGTTAGCCTCTATTTTTGTTTGGATTCTTGTCTTCATTGGATTTGGATTTGCGGAGCATGTTGTTGCATTTTTCCTGCTAAATGCACTAAATGGGATGTGCCGTTCATTTTTTGAACCAACGTCTCGTGCTTTATTATCCGATTTAACAAAGCCAGAGCATCGCTTAATGGTGTTTAACTTGCGCTATGGTGCGATTAATGTCGGATTTGCAATCGGACCGCTTATTGGTCTTCAGCTTGGCAGTGCAAAATCAACAATGCCATTTTTTATAACAGCTGTTGTGTATATTCTATATGCAATTGTGCTTGTAGTACAGTTCCGAAAGTATCACATTGAAGAAGGAAAAAAGGAAGAGAAAAAGGCAGCTACTTTTATAGATTCTTTGCACATTATAAGAAAAGACATTGTCTTTTTAGTTGCGTTAATTGGAATTATTATTAGTACAGCAGGATATGCGCAATTTTCATCAACGCTTTCTCAATATTTCGCGAACTCCCATGTATTTGAAAATGGAGTGACGTTGTTTTCTTACGCATTAACATTAAATGCAGTTACTGTCGTTATCGTCCAGTATCCAATCGTGCAAGCTTGTAAAAGGTATACACCGCTTGTATCAATTATGATCGGTACACTACTTGTTAGTGCGGGATTATGTGGATTTGGATTTGCAGGATCAATGTGGGCTGTTTTCGTTTGTACAATCATATTTACAATTGGAGAAGTACTAATGTTTTCCATGACAGATGTGTTTATTGATCAAATTGCAGCTTCAAATTTAAAGGGAACTTATTTCGGTGCGATGGGGTTCTCTGGAATTGGTGCTGTTATTGGACCATGGTTTGGAGGAGCTCTGTTAGATTATTACGGTTATCAGAGTGGTTTTGTGATTTTTACAATTTTGGCGACTCTTTCAATGTTTGCATTTCCGATTCTTTTATTAACAAGAAGTTTGCTTCGTAAAAGAACGATAGAAGAAAACATGAGCAGTACAAATGTAATGTGAGTTTACATGTAGGAATAAGGTTTTGAAAGAAAAAGGTGGATGATTGTAGTCAGCCACCTTTTTTTCGTATACATCATTTTAGTTAAAGAAAGGGTATTTCTTATATTACTTGGAAAATTTGTATACGATTATTTTGTAAGGAGAACGGTTCGTTCTGTTAATTGCGCCGCTTCTGTTTTAGAAATGTGAATGGCAAGAAGGCCATTTTCAAGATAGGCTAACATTTTTTTATATATAATATTGGCTGGTAAGAAAATCATATGCTGCAATGCAGAATTATTACTAGATACACTAATTTGTAGGCCTGTCTCCATCTTTTTAATAAGAATATTTTGCTCAACTACGTTCGGGATATCAGCTTCTAAAATATATTCTTGTTCTGTTTCAAAAAGGTCAACGTGAATACCGTTTGGAGAGGGGGAGTTTGCGTATAAATCGGAGCAAAATTGATTCATCCATTCTTCAAAGCCATCAACATGAAAAAGGCAGTCTTTTTTCTTTTTCTTGCCCATTGTAAGAAAACCTCCGTAAAAGTTCATTCATAATACGATATTCACTTTGAAAATAGAGGTGAAAAGGAAAGAGGAAATGTGCTTAAAAAAGAAGAGGAGATAGTATAAATATATGATAAATAGACAGTGCACATGCACTGTCTATTTTTTACATGTCGTGGTGAGCATGGTTTTTTTGGCGTGAATGCTTACGGTTTTTTACTTTGTGTGATCCGCTTAATGGTTCTGGTTGTCCTCCAGAAACTTGTCCTTGCGGTGAATTTTTACGAATGGATTTGCTGTTGTTTTTTTCCATTTATAATACCCCTCTTTTTATTAAGCTCCAGTGATGAATTGGATAAACGGTAGAGCTTGATTAGCGAAACGAATCAGCTGAGAAAGAGCACTTCAGCTTAAAGTTTCGCTTTATATTAGGATGAGAGAACTTCATAAATTTATACGAGAATGTTTTTTGAGAAAAAGGTAAAAGATAATGGAGAGTAAAGACAGAAAGGGGAATGATTATGCCGTACCACAAGGATAAACAACAAGCATTTCAAGCTGCGCAGCAAGGAACGGAAGATGCAGAAAATTTATATCAAAACATTGTGAAAAACGATCCAAATTATGCCCAGGACTTAAAACATTTACGTCAAGAAGTGCAAGAAGCATATGAACAAATCCAAAATGCATTAGAAGTCGCTTCTGAAACGCAGCGAACGCAATTACAGCAATATGAGCAAGAGTTGCAACATATTATGCAAAATGTGGAGGAAGCACGTGATTAATAGGTTGTTGAGTGTCCTCAGCAGCCTTTTCACATAAAAAGGGATAATAATGATTAAAAAAACGAACCGCATTATAATCAGTTGTCTAATCATAGTGTTAAGCTTGATGGGAATTGAAAAAGTTGATGCAAAAATGTTAATGAGAAAAGAGTTAGAGCCAACTGGCTTTGTAACGTGGGAAGTACCAACGAATGAAAAAATAATAGCAATTACTTTCGATGATGGTCCGGATCCTACATATACACCGCAAATTTTAAAAACATTACGCGAATACCACGCTGAAGCAACCTTCTTTATGATTGGCTTCAGAATTCAGCGTAATCCATATTTAATCGAACAAGTATTAAAAGATGGTCATGAAATTGGGAATCATACGATGAACCATTTGTATGCACGCAGTGCAACAGGCCAAAAGCTTGAAAATGATATTCTAGAGGGGAAAAAATATTTGGAAAAGTGGGTAGAGAAACCACTCCTTTTCCGTCCGCCTGGTGGTTATATTAATGAATCGGTGTTTAAAACAGCGACAGAAGCAGGATATCAAATCGTATTATGGTCTTGGCATCAAGACCCAAAGGATTGGTCTAATCCTGGAAAAGATAAAATTGTAAAGCATGTTCTAAACAATGCAAGAAGTGGTGATATTGTTTTACTGCATGATGGCGGAACCGATAGAAGCCAAACTGTTGAAGCATTAAAAGAAATTTTACCAGCGTTACAAAAACAAGGATATCGATTTGTGAAAGTGTCAGAGTTATTAAAGTACAAGCATTGAAAAATCCCAAAAGATTATCTTTTGGGATTTTGAATTATTGATTCTTTTTACGTTTTTTATTGTTTTGGCGTTGTGCAGGTGTTAATGGCTCATTCGAAAATTCCTCATTGTATCCTGTACCTTGTCCTTGTGCAGAGGCGGCATTCATTCCAGGAATGACATGATTTGCTTTACGCTTTCCCATTACTATTCCCCCTAATTGGCTATAAGAACTTGAATTGTTCCACTTATTTATAAAGTAAAATATCTTTTAAAAAGAAGTTTCACTTTACAGGAATAGTATCTGTTAACGAGAAAATTATTATACAACAACGAAGGTATAAAGAAAACTTATGGGAAACTATAAGTTTCTTATTATTTACTTATCCATTAAGTTGTAATAATATATTATCGTAAGGTATTGAAAAATTCGTCTACATTTTATATTCAGACAATTTCAGTCACGTTTAACAGGGGGGTAACCATAATGGTAAAACACAATCCATTTAACACTCGCGCAACATTTGTAGTAGATGGAAACACGTATCACTATTATAGTTTGAAAGCGCTTGAAAATGCAGGGGTAGGTAATGTTTCTAAATTACCTTATTCGGTTAAGGTATTACTTGAGTCAGTACTTCGTCAAGTTGATGGCCGTGTTATTAAAGAAGAACATGTTGAAAATTTAGCGAAGTGGGGAACGAAAGATATTCAAGATATCGATGTACCGTTTAAACCATCTCGCGTTATTTTACAAGACTTTACAGGAGTTCCAGCTGTTGTTGATTTAGCTTCTCTTCGTAAAGCAATGGCAGATATGGGTGGAGATCCTGATAAAATCAATCCAGAGATTACAGTTGATCTTGTTATTGACCACTCTGTACAGGTTGATAGAGCAGGTACATCAGATGCACTTCAATTTAATATGGACTTAGAGTTTAAACGTAATGAAGAACGTTATAAATTTTTAAGCTGGGCACAAAAATCATTTGATAACTATCGTGCAGTTCCACCAGCAACAGGTATCGTTCACCAAGTAAACCTTGAGTATTTAGCGCCAGTTGTTCATGCAGTGAAAAATGCTGAAGGCGAACTTGTTGCATACCCAGATTCATTAGTAGGAACAGATTCTCATACAACAATGATTAACGGTATCGGCGTTCTTGGATGGGGCGTTGGCGGTATTGAAGCAGAAGCTGGAATGCTTGGACAGCCTTCATACTTCCCAGTACCAGAAGTAATCGGTGTGAAATTAACAGGTACACTTCCAAGTGGTACAACAGCAACAGACGTTGCATTAAAAGTAACACAAGTATTACGTCAAAAAGGTGTAGTTGGAAAATTCGTTGAATTCTTCGGTAGCGGTTTACAAAGCATGCCATTAGCTGACCGTGCAACAATTTCTAACATGGCACCAGAGTACGGCGCGACTTGCGGATTCTTCCCAATCGATGATATTTCATTAGATTACCTACGTTTAACAGGAAGAAGCGAAGAACAAATTCGTATCGTTGAAGAATATTGTAAAGCAAACGGCTTATTCTATACAGCTGATAGTCAAGATCCAACTTATACAGATCTTGTTGAAGTTGATTTAAATACAATCGAGTCTAACCTTTCTGGTCCGAAACGTCCACAAGACTTAATTCCTCTTTCTGGTATGAGAGATGAGTTCCGTAAAGCTGTTGTGGCACCAGTTGGTAACCAAGGATTTGGCTTCTCAGATCAAGAATTTGATAAAGAAGTGAAAGTAGTATTACAAGATGAAGAAGTAACGATGAACACAGGTGCAATTGCAATTGCTGCGATTACAAGCTGTACAAATACATCTAACCCATATGTATTAATTGGTGCAGGTTTAGTTGCGAAAAAAGCAATTGAAAAAGGACTTAAAGTACCTGGTTATGTAAAAACATCATTAGCACCAGGATCTAAAGTTGTTACTGAATACTTAGATAAGTCTGGATTAACAACTTATTTAGATCAATTAGGTTTCCAAACAGTAGGTTATGGTTGTACAACTTGTATCGGTAACTCTGGTCCATTAGCACCAGAATTAGAAGAATCAATTGCTGCAAATGACTTATTAGTAACATCTGTATTATCTGGTAACCGTAATTTTGAAGGTCGTATCCATCCGCTTGTAAAAGCAAACTACTTAGCATCACCACCGCTTGTAGTTGCATACGCACTTGCTGGTACAGTAGATATCGACTTGAAAAATGATGCAATCGGTAACGATGCAAACGGCAACCCAATTTACTTTAACGACATTTGGCCAACAGCGGCAGAAATCGAAGAAGTTGTACAAAACGTTGTAACATCTGAACTGTTTAAGAAAGAATATGCACAAGTATTTAACAGCAACGAACGCTGGAACGAAATCCAAACTTCAAACGAAGCGTTATATACTTGGGATAATGACTCAACATATATCCAAAACCCACCGTTCTTTGAAGGATTATCTAAAGAGCCAGGTGAAGTAGAAACACTTTCAGGACTGCGCGTAGTTGGTAAATTTGGCGATTCTGTAACAACAGACCACATTTCACCAGCAGGATCTATCGGTAAAAATACACCAGCAGGCCGTTACTTATTAGAAAATGGCGTACAGCCAGTTGACTTCAACTCTTACGGTTCTCGCCGTGGTAACCATGAAGTTATGATGCGTGGTACATTTGCGAACATCCGCATTAAAAACCAAATCGCACCTGGCACAGAAGGTGGATTCACAACGTACTGGCCAACAGGCGAAGTGACATCTATCTATGATGCAGCAATGAAATACAAACAAGACGGCACAGGTCTTCTTGTTATCGCTGGTAAAGACTACGGTATGGGAAGCTCACGTGACTGGGCTGCAAAAGGTACAAACCTATTAGGCATTAAAGCAGTTATCGCAGAAAGCTTCGAGCGTATCCACCGCAGTAACCTTGTATTAATGGGTGTATTACCACTGCAATTTAAAGATGGCGAAAGTGCAGAAACATTAGGTCTTACTGGTCAAGAATCATTTGAAATTCAAGTTGATAAAACAGTAAAACCACGCGACCTTGTAAAAGTAGTTGCGACTGACTCAGAAGGAAACAAAAAACAATTTGAAGTTGTAGCACGTTTCGACAGCGAAGTAGAAATCGACTACTACCGTCACGGCGGTATCTTACAAATGGTTCTTCGTGAGAAATTAGAAGAGTCTAAGGTTTCTAACTAAGTTTAGATGTCAATGATTTTAAATGAACAATAGTTTAGTAGTTTCTAGATTAGTATAAATATTTACACTGTATGTAAAAGGGAAGGTGACGAAAGTTATCTTCTCTTTTTTGTAACTACTCAACTACTTTATGAAAAAAGGCAGAAAAGCATTTTTTTAAGTGGGCGAGAGGGACTGGCGATGCATAGGAGCGGTCAGGGCCTTTTCCTACCACGTGCAAGGTTTGAAAACAAAGAAAGGCAGCGAGGTGTAGGTCCATTTTTATCTTCATTGCAGCAATTATAGGTAATAAGGGGCAGTGTAATGACTACTATTAAAGAAATCGGAAGCTTATGTATTACAGATAAAGATGGATATATGATCAACCAGTCGGATAAGAAGAAAATCAATCCTATTTTTTTACCTGCAATACATGATGTGATTCATGCTTATTCTACCTATCTCAAAGATGATTTACATAGTGTATACATAAGGGGATCAATTCCAAAAGGGATAGGCATTGAAGGTGTGGCTGATTTAGATACAATAGCGGTTACCAAGCAACGCCCTAATAAACTACAGTTAAATTGGGTGAAAAAAATAGAACACAGATTAAATCAAAAATATGATTGTGTAGATGGTATTGAACTAAGCTTCTATTCCATAGAAGATATAGATTAATTAGTAACTTTTGAGAATATGAATGCATGGTTATAATCAACGGATAAACAAGAAAGCAGATACTCACAATGTTTGAATCGATAAAAAGGTTTTTGACATACAGGATAAAATGTATTTCCGATAAATCATCCTGTTGTAAAGAGGACAATTTTCAAAAAAAACGGTAATTTATGTTATGGAATTATAAAAGTTTCGGAGGGAGCAATGATGAAAGGAAATAAAAAGGAGATACAAACAAACGACAAGACGATTCGTTATACACATATAGAAAGGGGTTTCAAAACGATTTGCTTTATGTTTTCAGGTTCAGGTTACAATTACGATAAACCATTGTTTTATTACGCGACAATGGCAATGCTCCAAAATAAAATTGATATTGTCCAGATCCATTACTCCTATAATGAGCAACCAACGAAAAATAATATTGAAAAGATAACAAAAATAATGATGGATGATATTAATCCTGTGATTTTCGATGTTTTAAAAAGTGGACAATATAACAATTCTATTTTTTTAGGAAAATCACTCGGAACAATACCAATCGCGAATGACTTAATGAAGAGAGAAGAATTCCTAAAGTCAAAAATGATTTTATTTACTCCTCTAATAAATTTTGATTCAATCTTTGACTCAATCTTGAATAGTCATCATCAAGGTCTTTTCGTTATCGGGGATAAAGATCATTATTACAATGCAAATCAAATTGACCAATTAAGTAAAGCGAATTTAAAAGTTGCTGTAATTCAAAATGCAAATCATTCCTTAAATGTTGGAGAACTTGAAACAACAAATTCAATTTTAGCTTTATCAAGGATAATGGAAAAACTTCAAGAAACCGTTAGGACAAATTAGTGATAAACTGATATTATCAAAAGTGTAAATTTAATTGCTAAATAAATGTAAAATAGGTACTAATTGCACCTATTTTTGAATGGTCATTTTTAATTTTGTACTTCAAATCCGAACCCGTTACTATTAGAAGAACTGCTTTATTATGCTTTTAAACTTTCAGCACCTTGAGACGAAGATTGCTGTTTTCCTGGTTTCACAAATACCATGGCCAGCATACCAATAACGACTGCAATCGCGGCAGCAAGGAACATGGCTTGATATCCATATTTTGCAACAAGGCTTCCTGTTAAGGTCGGTGCAAGGATTGTCGCAAGATTGGCAATGAAATGCGTAACACCTCCAAATGTACCTGCCTTATTGGGCTCTGTATCTAATACAATCGTCCAGTAAATTGAGTTAGGTAAGTAATTGAATGCATTCCCAATGCACATTAAAGTGAGTACCATCGCAGGGCTTTTTACAGCTGGAATCAGCATAAAACAAACCGCTGTGCAAAATAAAGAAGCAACGGTAAACCAAGATCTTGCTAGGCGCAAATTCCCTGTTTTTTCTCGTATTTTATCAGAAATTTTCCCGCCAAGCAGTCCTGTGAATATCGCACCAATCCATGGGATCATTCCTAAAAACCCAAGCGAAGCTAATGAAAATCCAAATTCATCTTGTAGATATTTTGGTGTCCACGTAAGTAGTAAAATATTCACATATAAAAACGCAAAATATCCAATGGCATTCATGACTAAGGAAGGGTTTTTGAAAAAATGATACCAAGGGATCTGGGTTTGTTCTTTATTTTCTAATTGACTTTCCCCATCAAGCAAGCCATCTGTACTTCGAATTTCTTCTAATTCTTCTTTTGATACGTTCGGATGATCTTCTGGTAAATCCGTAAACACTTTCGCCCATACAAATACCCATAGTAACCCGACAACGCCTAAAATAATGAATGTGACCTTCCAGTTTGTAACAGAGAGAAGACCAACAACAATTGGTGCGGTAATGAGAGCACCGACGGGTGTTCCAATTAATCCAAGTGCGACCGCAAATCCTTTTTCCTTTGGTGATACCCAGTTTGCCATGGTACGATTCATCGTTGAAAGTGTAGGACCTTCTGCAAAACCGAACAATACACGAAACACAGCAAAGCCAGCTAATGCTGAACCGCCAAATAGTGCAGCGCCCAATTGCCCAGCAAAAATCGTTCCAATTTCAAAGATTGACCAACTCGTACCTGCTAGGATCCACATAAATTTCGGTCCCTTTTTATCTGCAAGCGCTCCGCCAAATAAAGCGCCAAATATGTACCCATATCCAAAGTAGCCAAGAATTGCTCCCCAGCTTACTGGATTCAAGTTGAATTCTTTAATAATGGCAGCTTGTGCGTAAGACATGGCGCCTCGATCGATATAGTTAATAATCGTCATAAGAACAATCATAAAAATGATAAAATATCTATATTTATTCTTCATCATGTGTCCCCCATTTATAGATCTTGTAGTGCAATTGTAGTAGGTGTTTTGTATATCATTTTTTGTGAATCAAATATAGTAATAAAAAAGCAGATTAAAAGTGCCATTTGTTATGTAAGACAAAAACATATGCTTTAAAAAACCCTCCATTACGATCTTTCCAAAGTATTTCACCACCTTAACTAAAATGTATTTGAATTTTTAGAAAAAATAATCTATTCAATATTTTATCATAGTTATTTTATATATAAAAGACAATGTATAGATATTAACTAGAGATATTCTCATCTCCTTGAATATCGCGCGATGCTGGTTGTATCCATTTCTATAATTATTTTTATTTTTTCTTTATCTTCAACAACCTGGCCCTTTAGTTGAGTGACATAAAGTTGTTCCGTTAAAGGGCAAGATTGTGAAATAACTATTTACATGATGGATACCGCAAGTAAAGGTAGTATCTGCGAATTGTGCCACCATATGTCCAATAATGAATATAGCCCACAGGTAAACTGGTTCGTATATTCGGCCAAAAAAAGTTTTCATAAATTAAGTTTTTTTGTCACAATTGAAACCCTCTATACGTCTTGATTAATGAAAAGAATAGGAGGGATTTAAATGAATAAATTTGATGTTGCCATTATTGGTGGTGGGTTTGCTGGATTAACAGCTGCTCTTTTTCTAGCAAAGGAAGGTAAGAAGGTAGTGGTGCTTGAAAAATCAGACCGATACGGAGGACGGTCGATGACCATTAATAAAAATGGCGTTCTCATGAACCTAGGTGCACATGCCCTTTATAAAGGCGGTGAAGCAATGAAGATATTTGATGAACTCGGGATTACAATCAAGGGAAATGAACCGTCTACGGGTGCACATGTTATTTGGAAAAATGAGGTTTATCAAGTACCGATGGGTTTACGTTCCTTATTTTCGAAGCAATTTCTTAATGGTTTAGGGAAGGTCCGTCTTGCAAAGCTTATGTTTCATCTCAGTAAAATGGATGTGAATTCGGTTTCAAATGAAAGCGTGCAAGCTTGGGCAGAAAGGGAAATCATTGATCCAATGGTGCGCCACTTCTTTTATGCATTATGTAGATTAACCACTCTAACATATGCTCCAAGTATACAGCTAGCTCACCCAGTTGTAAGGCAGATCCAGAGGGGGATAAAAGAAGGTGTTCTCTATGTCGACCATGGTTGGGAATCTATTGTAACCGAATTAAGGTCTAAAGCTGTTAGTTTTGGTGTTAAACTTCTTGAATCTATGAATGTGAATAGTATTGACCACAATGGCCAAGTTGAACGAGTGAGTTGTACGAATGGAGAATCGTTTGATGTAGAAAGTGTGATTATTGCAACATCTCCTAACGAAGCATGTCGTCTTGTGCCCCATGTTGAAAAAACCTCCCTGTATCGTTGGAAGGAGGAAGCAATTCCTGTAACCGCATCTTGCTACGATTTAGGATTAAAAACGTTACCTAATATAAATCATCAATTTGTGCTGGGGCTTGACCAACCAGTCGCCTTTACAAATCAATCCAGGGCCGCGAAGCTGAGTAATGACGGAACATCCGTAGTTTCCTTGGTTAAATATCATGATTTGAATAGAATTTCGATAGATTCTCGAACAGATAAACAACAATTAGAACATACAATGGATTTGCTTCATCCAGGCTGGCAAAAAGAAGTGGTCGAACAGCAATATTTACCTAAAATAACCGTTGTGCATAATTTTCCTCATACCGGTAGAACGGAAAAACCAGGTCCAGCAGTTCCAGAAATAAAGGGCCTTTATATAGCAGGAGATTGGGCAGGAGACGAGGAATTATTGGTCGATGCAGCTGTTGCAAGCGCGAAACGTGCAGCATTACACATATTGAAAAAAGATTGGGTGTTAGTATGAATCAAGAGAAAAAGAAGATGGAATTAGAACAAATTTATCAAGATTACAAGCCACTGCTTTTTTCTCTGGCATATCGAATGCTAGGAAGTGTGATGGATGCAGAAGATATTGTTCATGAATCATTCGTTACTTTTGCAAAACTTAAAGATTCTAAGTCCATTACAAGCGTAAAAGCCTATTTGTGTAAAATTACGACCAATTGTTGTATTGATCACTTAAGGTCTGCTGCCCACAAGAGAGAAACTTATGTGGGCACATGGCTTCCTGAACCGATTGTGGAAGATTACCTTGATGATCCGGCTAATTCATATTTTATGAAGGAATCTTTATCCACCGCCTATATAATGTTGTTGCAACAGTTATCTGAAGTTGAAAGAGCGGTGTTTCTTTTACGAGAAGTCTTTCAATACGAATATGATGAGATTGCCTCTATGGTGGATAAAAGCAGCACAAACTGTCGGCAAATATTTCATAGAGCAAAGAAAGGCCTTGTATATGAACCGAATGTTTACCAACAAGATTATCAGCAATTTAGTAACTATGTAGAAAGGTTCACTGCGGCATTGCAAAACGGTGAAATTTCAGAAATGATTCAAATGATGCAGAAAGACGCAATCTTTTATGCAGATGGTGGTGGGAAAGTTACAACTGCACTTAAACCCATTTATACTGCGGATCGAATTTCACACCTATTCTTGAATGTAATTAAAAGGTTACCTGAAGGTGCTTTGTTCAAATTTAAAAAGGTTAACGGTGGACCAGGAATTGTTGTTATGATTAACGGTTACCTAGCTTACGTAATTTCATTTGAGTTTAAAGAAGGGAAAATCAATTCCATTTACATGGTGGCGAATCCTGATAAGCTTAGCCGTTTAAACGAAAATATTTAAGCGGTTATCCAAAACATCAATAAAAAATGATGTTTTGGATAACCTTGTATTCTACTTACTTCATTATTGCTGAAGTTGTTTAGGTGAAATCTATTTCGTCTTTAATTTCATGTTCTTGGTGAAAACAAGCAATAATCCAAACAAATAATAAATGATACTTACTGTTATAACACTATAAGTAAACACTGGAATCGTCGTTGGAGCCCATACTTTAATAAATGCCCAAGACCATCCTCCAAGTAAAATTTTCGGAAACATGATTGTAAGCGTCAAGATTGCAGCTACAATCAACGTATGAATGGATAATAACAAGATCCTCTTTGCGTTTAATGATGTCCTAACTCGTTGTTTTCTAACGAGCTTCCGTATTATTCTTAGCGATAGTAGGATAAAAAATAAACCCAAACAGCCGACTACAATACATAGGATAGTCACGAATCTATCCAACTTTTGATAGTTATCGGAATGATGATTAGTAACATTGTTTCCCTCCCATAGATCCATCACGCCTTCACCTATGGCTGTTGTAAAGTTCGTATTCATATTGGACAGAATTGCTACCCCTAATTGTTCATCGGGCTGCATGATGAAATATGAGGTGAATGTTGGATTCTCTCCGGCATGGAAAATATATTGTTTTTCGTTTTTTTTTATAACTGCCCATCCGCTGGCATAGTAGGTATCCTTATCGAAAGGCTCCACTGACTGATCAGGGATATGCGATTCTTGAATGAGCTGCTTGTCGATTGTATTGCTCGGATCGTTTCCTAATTGTAGTTTCATCCATTTCGCTATATCATTCGTATTGCTGATAAGATATCCCGCTGGTATGTTCCCACGATAAATAGGCGGCGTGTAATACTGCTCTTTCATAAATCCTCTTTTATAACCAGAAGCCATTTCAGTGGACTGAACTTGATGCAACCCAACGAACGAGTCTTTCATACCGATCGGCTCTAATATCTGTTTTTTCATATATATATCGTAGGGTTGCTTCGTTACGCTCTCGATAACAAGTCCCAGTATATCATAATTGATTGTCGCATATTCAAAAGAGCTACCTGGCTTTCGGTTTAATTGCTGATTCAGTAATTTTCTTACGGTTAACTCAAGGGCGTTATCTGCATTACTTTCAGGAATTTGTGTTATAGAATTAGAAGCTATCCCGCTGGTATGATGAAGCAGCTGATTCAAAGTAATCGTCTGCGGTTCTCCATTATATTTTAACTCTAACCATGGGATATACTTCCGGACATCATCTGATTGTTTTAACAGCCCTTCTTTTTCTAATTGTAAAATGGCTAGACCTGTAAATGCTTTCGTTGTAGATCCGATTTCAAATAACGTATTAGAGGTCACAGGTGTTTTCGCCTTTACATCAGCGTACCCGAAGCCTTTTTGATAAACCGTTTTCCCTTTCTCTACAATAACTAACGATATCCCTGGAATTTTACTAATGCTTCTTTGCTCTTCAACAAACTGTTCGATCTTTTGAATTTTTTCACTTGATTCAGCGTTAGCTATTTTGGGTATGAAGCCACTAACCGCCAGAATTATAGCAATCATTAACATACAAAGTCTTACTGCTGGTTTCATTACCGATTCTCCTTGATTAAATTTATGCTTTTCATATAGCTGTTGCTGGCTACATAAAAGTAAATCGTTTGCATTGCCACGTAAATGTCTTCATGTACTTTAATTCCTCCTTATACATTGTTGGTGTACTAGATCATATGTCTTTTGTATACAACATAAACGAGAGACGGGCGTGAAGGACTATAAAAATGGAACGGATATTTAAATATTTTAGAAGAATATGGTTAAAGAAGACATGTATCTGTCTTACAAATTAAGCTTGTATTCTTACAAATTTGTCACTTTGTATAAAGCATAGTCACAAGGTTTCTGTCATAGAGTGCAAGGTAAATTGTTATAAAATAATAAGATTCGTTATCAAAAACCCGTATTTTTTGTAACTATTAACATGTTTATTAGCCTGTTAATTAAAGTGGTAATCCGCTGTGAAAAATGAAGTGAACAAAAAGTAACTCTAAAATCAATCTTTATGGTGTAACTTGGATTTTATTGACGTTTACGGTATAGACATAATGATGTAATATATTGAATGAAAATACATGAAGGATGGACATAAAATGGGAGATTTATTATTGATGATGATTGAACGAGTTGGTTTAATCGTTATTTTAGGATATTCACTTTCACATATTAAGGCGTTCCGTTGGCTGCTGCATAAGCAAGATGGTTATAAAGGTAGCTTTATGTTAATTGGCATATTTTCATTATTTACAATTGTAAGCAACTACACAGGGATTGAGATTTCTGGTAATACGATTTTGAATGATAACTGGCTGCGGGGTGTCTCTTCTTCTAGTACGATTGCGAATACGCGTATTATGGGAATTGGGATTAGCGGGTTACTTGGAGGTCCAATTGTTGGAATAGGAGTAGGATTTATAGCTGGCATTCATCGTTATATGCTAGGGGGAACGACTGCATTGAGCTGTGCAGCCTCTTCAATTTTAGCTGGGATTGTGACAGGTTATATTGGCTATTTATATCAAAAACGAAATCGCGTTGTGACCCCTAAGTTTTCTTCGGTGCTTAGCATCTGTATGGTATCGCTGGAAATGCTTATGATTCTTTTTATAATCGATGACGGCTGGAGCATTGTGAAAACAATTGCAATTCCAATGATTATCGTAAATGGTTTCGGAAGTTTTATTCTATTGTCAATGATTCAGTCCATGTTACGACAAGAAGAACATGCGAAGGCATTACAAACGCATAAAGTATTGCGCATTGCTGATAAAACACTTCCGTATTTTCGCCAAGGATTAACGGAAGAATCATGTACGCAGGTGGCGCAAATTATCCATCACTTTACAGGAACAGATGCAGTTTCTTTAACAGATACAGAAAAAATATTAGCACATGTTGGATTAGGATCTGATCATCATATTCCTTCCCATAGCTTAATTACTGAATTGTCAAAAGAGGTGTTAAAGGTCGGGGAGATTATGAAAGCAAAGTCGCGTGAAGAGATTAATTGTCAGCATGGAGGGTGTTTATTACAAGCTGCAATCGTGATTCCGCTCACATCACGTGGAAAGACCATCGGTACGTTAAAGCTTTATTTTAAAAATCCCAATTCATTAAGCCCCGTAGAGGAGGAGCTGGCAGAAGGATTAGCGAAAATCTTTTCAACGCAGCTTGAGCTTGGAGAAGCAGAACTGCAAAGTAAATTGTTGCAAGATGCGGAAATAAAGGCGCTGCAAGCACAAATTAACCCTCATTTTCTTTTTAATGCGATTAATACAGTCTCTGCTTTATGTCGTACAGATGTAGAGAAAGCAAGGAGATTATTGTTACAGCTAAGCGTATATTTTCGCTGCAATTTACAAGGTGCAAGGCAGCTTCTTATTCCATTGGAACAAGAATTAAATCATGTGCATGCGTTTTTGTCGTTAGAACAAGCAAGATTTCCGAATAAATATGAAGTGAAAATGTATATTGAAGATGAATTGCATAATATTTTGCTTCCACCGTTTGTGCTGCAATTATTAGTAGAAAATGCTCTTCGTCATGCATTTTCTCAAAAACAGCCTATATGTCAAGTTGAAATTCATGTTTATGCCAAGCAAAACAGCGTACATTTCAAAGTAAAAGATAACGGTCAAGGGATTGAACCAGAACGATTAGAGCGGTTAGGAAAAGCAATTGTATCGTCAAAAAAAGGAACGGGAACAGCATTATATAATATTAATGAACGGTTAATGGGCTTGTTTGGAAAAGATACAACACTTCATATTGTTAGTGAGCTAGAAGCAGGGACGGAGATGTCCTTTATGATTCCAATTCAAAGAAAAGGAGGAAGCGATATTGAGAATATTAGTAGTTGATGATGAAATGTTGGCGCGTGACGAATTAAAATATTTATTATATCGAACGAAAGAAGTCGATATTATTGATGAGGCAGACAGTGTAGAAGAAGCGTTAGAGAAGTTGATAGAAAGTAAACCAGATCTTGTTTTTTTAGATATTCAGCTGTCGGATGATAATGGATTTGAAATTGCTAATATACTAAAGAAGATGAAAAAGCCGCCTGCTATTGTATTTGCAACGGCCTATGATCAATATGCCATTCAGGCATTTGAAGTAGATGCTTTAGATTATATTTTAAAGCCGTTTGACGAAGAGCGCATTGTCCAAACGATTAAGAAATTTAAAAAACGAAAGCAACATGAAATGGAAGAGAAACAAGAAATACATGCGTCAGATGGATCTAGCAGAATGAAAAAATTAGCGCTGCTGATTGATGAATCGATTGTATTAGTGAATATAGAAGATATCGTATATGCTGGATTGTTAGACGGAAAAGTAATTGTGAAAACGATTTGTGATACGTATGTGACGAACGATACGCTTGCCATATTAGAAAAAAAATTGCCACAAGTGAATTTTCTGCGTGTGCATCGCAGTTTTATCGTAAATGTAAACCATATTTCTGAAATTCAGCCGTGGTTTAACTCTACGTATAATTTAATTATGAAAGAGGATTCAAAAGTGCCTGTAAGCCGAACATATGCAAAAGAATTAAAGAAGCTGCTTTGTATTTAACAAGCAGCTTTTTGCATTTCATCCTTCTTTTTCTGTAACTGATTTCATATATTTGACGCCCTGTGTTGTAAGCACCTACACAATCGTTTACATCCTATACAATAACGGTATCAAATCGAAAGAGGTGGAAGGATGATATGAAACGTTCATCTGTTAATCCATGGCTTGTTGTCCTCGGTACAGTCATTGTCCAAATGGGACTTGGAACGATATATACATGGAGCTTATTCAATCAGCCTTTAGTGAGTAAATACGGCTGGAGTCTTAACGCTGTTGCGATAACTTTCTCAATCACTAGCTTTTCTTTAGCATTTTCAACTTTGTTTGCGGGTAAATTACAAGAGAAATGGGGACTTCGTAAACTCATTATGATAGCTGGATTAGCCTTAGGAATTGGGTTGATGCTTAGTTCGCAAGTTTCCTCATTACCAATGCTTTATGTACTAGCAGGCGTTGTTGTAGGTTACGCAGATGGTACAGCTTATATCACTTCACTATCCAATTTAATAAAGTGGTTTCCAGAGCGTAAAGGTTTAATTTCTGGTATATCTGTCTCTGCATATGGCGCGGGTAGCCTAATTTTTAAATACATTAACGCAAAGTTCATTGCTTCAGTTGGTGTATCACAAGCGTTTTTATATTGGGGCTTAATTGTCGCAGTTATGATAGTGATAGGCGCTTGTTTTATCCATAAAGCGGCTGAACAAGATACAGTTCATGAAACAAAAAGTCATGACTTTACAATAAGAGAAATGCTACGCACAAAAGAAGTGTATCTGTTATTTATTATGTTTTTTACATCATGTATGAGTGGCTTATACTTAATTGGTATGGTAAAAGATATCGGTGTTAAACTTGTAGGGCTTAGCGCAGCAACAGCAGCTAATGCTGTCGCTATGGTTGCGATCTTTAATACGGTTGGCCGAATCATCTTGGGACCGTTGTCAGATAAAATTGGCCGTTTAAAAATTATTTCCACAACGTTTGTCGTTATAGCTATGTCTGTTTTTGTTCTCAGTTTTGTGGATTTAAATTATGGTATCTATTTCGCATGTGTAGCAAGCGTAGCTTTTTGTTTTGGTGGAAATATCACGATTTTTCCAGCCATTGTTGGTGATTTCTTCGGTCTAAAAAATCATAGTAAAAACTACGGTATCGTGTATCAAGGCTTTGGTTTTGGAGCACTCGCAGGTTCCTTTATCGGTGCAATTCTAGGCGGATTTAAACCAACCTTTATGGTGATTGGCGCATTGTGTGTCGTGTCATTTATTATCGCTATTTTAATTCGACCACCTAGTCAGCAAAAAGAAAAACAAGAAAATTATCGCAGTGCAGCGTGAGCATGTTTCATTTTTATTTAAAGTTTAAAGATAAAAGAAGAGGGATTCGCTTTTCTAATGAAAAGTAAATCCCTCTTCTTATTCATACTTATAAATATATATGATTTTTAAATTTAATTAAGGATATAATTACGATTTCTAGCCTAAGTGATGTGGGGATTTTTTCTAATATAACCAGACCAGTGACAGAGAGCTTTTTAGAGTAGTATGCTCTTGATTCCTATGAGAAGTAAGAGTGGTAATTTATTTTCATTTACTTATGAAAGAATTATTCGTCATATCATTACTCATGAAATTCATCACATTGGACAGTTGTCTGTTTGGTTACGAGAAATTGGCTTAAAGCCTGTTTCATCTGATTTATTAATAAGGGATTATATAAGAATTTAGTTCTATTTCTTAATGCTATTATTGATTTAAAATAATGTTGAGGCTTTTTCAAATCTAGAAGATGAATATGATGTGGTTTGGCATAACAAGTTAGCTTTTTGTGAAGTGGGAAATGGAGATTACTTAGCGTTTGATTTGAATCATAGTAATGATGCTCCAATAGTTCTACCTTAGTCATGATGATGGAGACGGACACGGATATAAAATAGCGAATAATTTCATTGAATTTATTTGATAATTGTCTTGTGCTTATTCGTGAATCGAGCACTTTTTTTAAAATGAAAAATAATAAACGTGTGTGAAAAAGGATGTTATGTTTCCTCATAGAAAAAAGCAACCGGTTGAATTATCAAAGTTGAAATTAAGATCCATATGGCAAGGATAAGGAATGTATTCGTCATTGGGCTTATAAAAATTAATAAACAAGTTAGTAAATGAAATAGAACATAGATCAGAAAAGATTTTTTTGTTGCATGTAATGTTGTATCGCAGTTTGGGCAAACAAGCTTATGAGTGTTGTTTCATAAAAAGAGGGTTCTTTTCTTTATTTCGCTATGGCATTTGGGACATGTTTTCATTTTTATTTCACCTCATCATTTGTTAATTTGAAGACTACAAAATTCTTTGGATAAAATAAGAAAAGGAGTAGAGCAATTCAATGTTTTTCTTTATCTGTCAATCTACGTAAAAGAGAGTATATTGATAGAAAAATGATGATATAAATCCCGAAATCAATTGTGAATAATAAAATGTCGAATTTATCCTGAAATACGTTGTAATTCAGGCCGATATAAGAATATATGAATTTGGAAATGAGATTTGAAAGCAGAATAGAAAAGAACATTACAATGAAGTTTCTCATTGACACCCTCCTATAAAATACCATATATGTATATTTATTGTACTGAAAATTCTAATTATATTCAATAGATGAACAAGAAACCTTTGAAGGGATGACTTTATCTTGAATTTATCCCCCACCTATCTTCTTCGATTCTCTCTGAATATTGAGGTGGGGGGTCTTACTGCCCGTTAATGCGGGATAAATGTATCGCACATCCATTCATAAAATTTTTCCTTCTCTTCAAATTGTGGATAATGAGCTGATTTCTCAAAAGCAATAAATTCTTTTTTATTGGCTTCAATCATATCAAAATATTTTTTTGCTGCATTAGATGAAGTCATATAGTCATATTTACCCATGATAAAATAGCACGGTAATTTAAGTTTTGTTACTAAAGTAGGTAATGGATTTTTCAATACTTCCTTTAACAAAATCTTTTGTGAATAGGCTAACCCATAGTTATAACGGATTACATCTAATAAATTATACTCACTACTAAATAACATACTGATGTTATTACCATCGGGATTATCAATAAGTCTTGAACTCCCACCATATTTCATAACATAATTTCGTGGAGTAAACGTATCGCCATTTTTGATTTTTTCAGTTAACCCTTGTAAATATAAAACATCATCCGTATTGCCATCATTTTGAGCCTGATTAATAGAGTAATTCAAACTGTCAATCTCGTTTTCTACTGTATCACTCATCTGTCCAATACCAACATATGCTTCATATTTTTCAGGAGCTTTATAGGCAGCTTGCATTCCAATATATGTACCATAAGAATGACCAATTAGTATTACCTTTTCTTTGCCAAGACGTTCTGATATATAATCCGTCATAGCTAATAAGTCCTCTACGAGTAAGTTTGATGAAAGATTAGAATAATCCTCAAAAAAATGATAGGATTTTCCACTTGCTCTTTGGTCGTAATTAACAACCGTAAAATTGTTTTCCAATAAGTCTTGGTACTTATCGGCATACGGTATTTCCGGACATCCAGGTCCTCCATGTACAAAAATAATAACTGGATTATCCTTATTTTTGCCACGTATCATAATTTCATGATTACTTCCATTTATCTCTACTTGTTCTAATGTACTTATACTGTTATCACCTTTTATATGCGAAGTCCATGTAGGGAAAAAAAGTGCTATGATTAGTAATATGATAATAATTACTCCGATACATTTTATTAATTTTTTTATATTTTTCATATGACCCCTTTCTTCTTAATGTGTTTATTTGTCGAAAGTAAATTATTACCTTTTCACTTTAACACAGTTGAAATAAATATGGGTTACATTATTTGTAAAAATATCTACTGACAATTAATAAAAAGAGATTACTGCTTTTTGAACGAACCTGCCCCGTTAGTTAAAAAGAAAATACCCTTAGATAAATAATTACCTAGGGAGTTGACTGAATAGGTATGTATTTTTTGAATCCCTTGCTTATGGTTCCATTATAGCCATTTTTCGTGAAGAATTTATGTGCTTCTACTCTAGTTGCGCTACTTAATAAAATAATTCTTGTAGATTCTCTTGCAATTGATAGCTGTTCTACATGTTTCAATAATTTTTCACCTATTCCATTCCCTCGAAATTCTTCATTTACAATCACATATTCTACAACAGTATATGGTCGAAATTGATATCCAGGGTCAAGGCAAAAAGTCATAAATATACTTCCCTTCACCTTGCCATGCTCCTCATAAACAAACAAAAAGTTATTGGCATCATTCCTAATTTGTTCAATTCTTTCTGGCAAAACCTTAATGTTTTTACTGTGCGGTGCTAATATTTTATAGAGATTTTCAATTGCATTACTGTCCTTTGATTCAGCTTCGCGAATCATATAACTCCTCCTCTGTTCACATTGATATATAAATAGTTTGAAATATTGTTACATCTAAATCATATCCTAAGAAATACTTTTTTGGTACAATTTAGATGTAGGTTTACGCTTAGCACAGCCAAAAAATAAAATGTATGATATGGAGAGACTTTATATATGCAAATTTTACTTTGGATTTTCTTTATGCCAATACTTATATTATGTGGAATTATTGGAGGAATCTTTTTAATTATAGCAGGGGCTAAGTATCGCAAATTACTCGTTATCATATCAGGAATTGTTTGTTGTTCATTTATCATTATGCCTTTTGTTTTCTTAGGAATGGGTATCGATATGGAGAAACTTATTCCGATTCCAACTGTTATGTACTGGAGTTTGTTTGCTTTAACGGGGTTATTTACATGCTTGAGTGGGAGTAGTAATCAAATTGTGAGTATTCGAAATGTGGGAATTATTATTTGTTCTGCAGGAACACTTGGAGCTATTTTTTATCAAATTATATAATATTAGCGATGATGAGCGAAATTGCTGTTTTCATATTTTGCGAACTAACTTCGTTGCAATTGAAGAGATAACCAGTTTATTGTGATGCTATTCATTTATCTGGAGGACAAACGAGTTATTTTTATAGGATGATTAAAAAGAGGGGATTTGACAAAATAATTAGAGAGTTCATCTTAAGTAGGAAAATTCTTATTGGAATGAGTGCAGGTGCAATAATAATGGGGAAATCAACAAGAATAGCTACTTTATTAGAGAATGATATAGTAGAAAATGATAAAGGATTATGTTTGTTTGACTTTGAAATTTTTCCACACTACACAGAAGAAAAAGAATCTATTATCACTGAATATATTTATGAGTATCCAGATAATATGGTCTACGGTTTACCTAATGACGCACTTATACACCTCAAAGAAAAGAAAATGAGGTTGTTAGATGATATATCTATTTATCATTCCAAAGTTTTCAACATATAATTTTATGTGAAATTAATATCTGTATAATGTGTAATTCTATCTTCTTATTTGAGTAAATTCCTTCTTGGTTTCGCTGGTGTAGAGATACGATTGAAAAGTGTAACAAGTATGTTGCTAATGTTGGTGGAATGTATACAAGAAAAATAATAAACACTTAAAGTAATTTTTTACTTTGAGTGTTTATTATTTTTTGAGACTATATATGATAAGTCAATGGAGATTGGCCAGGTTTATTATTTGTGTAACCCTATTATTCTCATACTTAACAGTAGTTCTTATTTTGCATAATAGTGATGTAATATAAGGAGAGTTTATATGGTACTCATTAATAATCTTGATATAAAAATTTTCCTATTATAACAAAAGGTATTTTATCTTGACTTGGATAAAATGACTCTTTGGCATTGATCTGACCTAAGAAGTAATTCTAGTACTAATACAATTAATAGGATCCATTTCTATGAAAGGAAGTGAAAAAATGATTTGTAAATTATGTGAATTTAGTTGAATTATATTGAACATATATTACGGATTTTACACCGTTGTTATAGAATTATTTTATAAAAAGCTTTGCGAATCGCTGTTTCTCTAGGATCATCAAACATTTGCATACCAACGTGTGTCATCGCATAAGAAAAGCCAACTCGATTTATTGGATCAGCGAAACATAAAGAGCCACCCGCGCCTGGATGACCAAAGCATGAGGAATTTCCGTAGTGAGAACCTGTTTCTAACGGTTTGAAAAAACCTAATGAAAAAGCGGTGTCAATGGTTTGGACAGCATCACGCCAGCCACCGCCCGTTTGTGCAGGTGGTTTTGATAGTTCGCTTAAAGTATATGGGCTTAAACCTAATATGGGACCACCATTAGCAAATTCACTATATATTTTTGCCATATCACGCACTACACCGATACCATTTCCAGATGGGAATTCTATTTCTCGTAATTCTCTTTTGTTGAAATTATCATGCGCTAGTAATCCTTTTGGATCCACCATACTGCGTTTTGCTAAGGATTTTGGATTCATAAATGCCCATAGTAAGCTTTTGGGGAAAGAACCAAAACTTTTAAATATGTCAAAGATAGATTGAATTCCTTTAATAGTCGCTATTCGTTCATCTGGAAATGAAGAGGGGATACCAATATACATTTCTGCTTGTAAAGGCTGTGCAATCTCTTCATTGAAAAATTGAGTTAGATTTCTTCCTTTTGGATCTACATGACGAATTAATTCACTTATATACCAACCGATTGTCCAAGTATGATAGCCATGTCTTGTACCAGGTTCCCAAGCTGGGTTCATGGTTTCCAAATAAGGAGCAACGTTTTTGGTATCGAAATCACTCAGTGTATATAGTGGTAATTTGTTAATACAACATAAACCAGCTTCGTGTCCAAGTAGTTGACGAACTGTGATGTTTTCTTTTCCGTTTACCCCGAATTCGTTCCAATAAGTAGATACTTTTTCTTCGTAATCTATATAACCTTTTGAATGAGCTAAGGCCAGAGCAAGAGAAGCGAAACCTTTTGTTCCAGAAAATATGAGAACGGCTGTATCTTCTTGCCAGAGTTCTTTTGTAAGATGATTACAATATCCACCCCATAGATCAACAACACACTCACCGTTGTAATAGATGCAGCAAGCTGCCCCTAATTCTTCACGATCTGTAAAATTTTCTATAAATACTTGTTTGATTTTTTCAAATCCAGGTTTGACAAAACCGTCAATATGAATAGCTTGTTCCATTGTCATATCCCCTTACTGTTCAAATTAGGACAAATAAAATATTTATTATATATAATAATACAACACCAAAATATGTAAATCCTTTATGCTTAACTTAATAAAGTAACATAAGGTTAATTTTGAATATAGAATGTATATATATTCAGTTGTTATTAAAAGGGTATGGAGAAACACTACAAAGTAACACTTATTTTTACATATATGTTAAATTGCGCCTCCGCAAGATCAAAACTTCAAGTAGGATTTTACGATGATAACCATTATATATTTGAGAGTTATCGAGACTTAAAGGTTAAACATTTCATTTTATTTTACAACGTGTCATGTTTTTCTTATTTTTAGAAATATTGCTAATTAATGTATTTGGTCTTATATTATTAGAGTACATAATTTTCTGTTTTTTACTTTTAGGTACTTATCTTCTGATTTATGTATTGATTTGTAAAGGAGTTATTTTATGGATTATAAAATTGTATTTTTTGATGTTGATGGAACCCTTACACATCATGAAAATGGTAGTATTTCAGATAATACGAAAGAAGCTATAAAATTACTGAAAAATAAAGGATTAAGGGTGGTTGCAGCAACAGGAAGACCGTTATCTATGTGCGATGAAATAAGAAAATTAGGAGTAGATACATTCATTACAGCAAATGGAGCTTATGTGAAGCACAATCAAGAGGTTCTTCATAAAGTACCAATGGATAAAAATATCATTCGAGAAGTGGTTGAATTTGCAAATATGGAGAATAATGGGCTCTCATTTTTTACAGAAGATTTTAGTATGAATGGTGTAGAAGATAAAGAAATACTAAAAGCATTGAATGAAACGTTGTCATTGAATGCTTATCCAACTATAGATAAACATATTTATAATCAAGAGGTCTATTTGATGTGTTTATATGCTACTGATGAAACAGTAGAGAAATACATTCATAAGTTCCCACATTTAACATTTAGCAGATGGCATCCTTTTGTTTTAAATGTTTTACAAGAAGAAGTATCCAAATCCTTAGCAATTAAGAGTGTCTTACAGTATTTTGGCATTGATAAATCAGAGGCTATTGCGTTTGGGGATGGTGGAAATGATATAGACATGTTGGAATTAGTAGGATTTGGGATTGCTATGGGAAATGGGAATGAAGAATTAAAAGCAGTTGCAGATTTCGTCACGAAAGAGTCAAGTGAAGATGGAATCGACTTTGCTCTTAGAAAGTACGGAATTATTTAAGTATGAATAAATAACGATCATTTTTTTGATTTAAGCCGCTTGATTATCAGACATGGTACAATTGTAAACGACACCTAATATATCAAAGACTGTTTTCTTCTCATACCTATGAGATTTTCGTCCGTTTTGCTGTAGGAGGTTGAATAGGCGAAGTAGAACCTTTGATAGCTCTTGGGTGTCTTTCTGTATAGCTTGGAAAAGAAGAAGAAAATAATCTTTCATCATATATGGCCTTATACTCACTCAGTTCTTGTTTCTTTTTCATAAGAAGTAATTGCCGAATTTGAAACATGACAGAAGAACAGAGTAGAATGGCAATCAGTTGTCCATACAAATGGCAGACACTTTCAAAGGTAGTGTTTAAAAATGAACCATATGTTACATACTTTTATAATTACGATGAAAATAAAAAAATAATACAAGACAATAGTATTTTAGGGAAACACACTGAATCATTTGGAAATCTTAATTTAAATTGGTCGCTTTTCGACCAATTAGTAGATGGCATTCATGAAAACTTAAAAGAAAGAGGATTGAGTGAGAAAAAAGATTATTCTATACGATACATTCAATTTATTGATGTAGATGATGATAAAAATGGTGCAGAAGCTTTCGTAGATTTTAAGAAAGATAAAGAATCTCATTACGTATACCGTATGAATAATGAGGGAAAAGCTTATCAATACAGTTGCAAAAATGGTAAATGCACTTTTTAAAAATAATTAAAAGGGGGAGGGAGACATTTGATCTCCCATTTTCAATCCTCCCCATTTCTCATAATGCTTTAGTTACTTTATTTTAACTATAGGAATTTAAATAGTAGGTAGTTCCATATATTGTTGCTTGTTGGATGGGGCAAGCCCTTTTTAGACAGCCTCTTGTTACATTAATCAAGAATTTTCGTTTAGGCTTAGAATTTTTTTGGTAATTTCATTTCTTTCAGTACTTGTAAAAGTCATTAGTTTTGGAGCTGAAGGGAGGTTGAAATTTACATGAGAATGAGATAATTCAAAAAGAAAAGTACCAATTAATTGTTTATTTCGGTTTTCAATGACAATCCAAAAGATACGCTTTTCATGATCAGGCGTTCCCCATTTTGCTTTTTCAATAGAATTTCTAAAATTTAAGCACCCAGCAATAATAAAGTCATCTTCTTTTATTTTTTCAGCAGACTGAAAACCTGCTTTCTCAAGCTCTTTCCATGCTGGGGGAAGTAGTTTATCTAAGTACATACCATACGTGGCATCTTCATACTCAGGAAATAATTTTTGGAGTTCCTCAATGGTATTTGCAAGAACTTCTTCCCAATGGTCCTTTAGATAACCAGATACTTTTTGTCCTAACTCTTCAATTGACATTTCGGGTTGAATGTTTAATTTTGACACTTAGATCCCTCCATCATTTTTTGTTACTTACTTCTTAATCTTATAACATTAAAGCCAATTATAAAGTTTTCAATTGTATATACTTATTTTAGAGGGGATTAAACGATAAACTTTATAATAAATTTAAAGTTGATAGGGATGAAAAAGAATGAAGAATAATATAAGGCCTATTGATATTGCGAAAAGGTTAAATTTAAGTACTAGCACTTTAAGAAGTTACGAAACAAGGGGGATTATCCCAACCACAGAAAGGTTGGGTACAGGATATCGAATCTATACGGAGGAACATTTAGCATATTTTGAATGTATAGTAGCCATGTCACCCGGGTTTGGAATGGAGATAACAACAGCTGTATTAAAAAAACTGCAACAAAAAAATCTGAATTCTGCACTCTGGATAATCAACGAGATACAAGCAGTCACCTATCAAGAAAAAGAGTTAGCTACTAGAATAATAAAAGACTTAAACAATATCGTTGATTCTCAATCGATAGAAAATAACCTAATGACGATTGGAGAGGTAGCAAATAAAACAAAAATTTCTACTTCTACTATACGATATTGGGAAAAAGAGAGATATGTTAATTCAAAGAGAGGTGAAAATAATTATCGCTACTTTAATTCATATCAGTTTATTAAAATTTTGTTAATGAAGCTTACGCAAAACGCTGTGTATTCACACGAAATTGTTCAATTAAAAAAATCTATTAGAAATTTGGAGGAATACAATATTGAAGGGGCAAAAAGCATTGTCGAGGAGTGCCAACAGCATTTAAATAAACGTAATCAAGAACAGTTACATGGACTATACTTTTTGTATCGATTATGTGCAAAGTTAGGATTAAAATAACTAAGAAAATATTAATATAGGGTAATTTTGCCCAAATCCCCGAAAAGGGGGAATAAGATTGATTTATTATAAACAAAAGAAATCCCTCTAAACGAATTAGAAGGGTTTCTTTTGTGTTCAGCTTAGATACATTCCATGTAGAATCATTGAGATACACTAATCCACTACAATTTATGTTATTTTTTAAATACTCCAAGGTAAACTGTTAAATAATAGTTTACCTTCAGTTTCTATAATACAACCTAATAAATGTTAATAAACGTTAATAAATGTTAATATATGTTATGTATAATGGATATTTACTTTATAAAATAAGGGGGAATATTATGACTGAAACAAACGAATCTTCAGGAGTCAATTTTAAAAAAGATGTGAAGTTTTCTATTATAATCCCTGCACACAATGAAGAAAAGTACATTAGAAAATGTTTGGATTCAATTGCAAAGGCATCAGAGGCATATAAAAATCAAACTGAAGTCATAGTTGTTTTAAATCGTTGTACAGATAAAACAGAAGAAATAGCAAAATCTTATAACTGTATTACATTAAAAAATAACGATAAAAACTTATCCAAAATCCGAAATGCAGGGGCCCAAATAGCTAGTGGAGAAATAATCATTACTATAGACGCTGATACCCAAATGACAGAGTCTATGTTGTCTAATGTAGATAAATATTTAGCTTCAGGTAAATACATTGGCGGTGGGGTAACTGGGAAGTTTGAAAGAATATCTTTAGGAATATTCCTTTCCGCAATTTTAATAATAATCCCTTTATTTTTTAAGTATGGAGCTATATCTGTAGGGATTTTTTGGTGCTATAGAAAAGACTTTATGGCAATCAAAGGCTTTAATGAAAACATGCTTATGGCAGAGGATGCAGATTTCGCTAAACGGTTAAAAGAATGGGGAAAGCAAAATAATAAGAAATTCGGTACAATTAAAAATGGAATGATAACTTCATGCAGAAGATTTGATAAATATGGAGACTGGTCTTTACTTAAAAATCCAAAAGTAATCTTAGCCTATCTAAAAGGAAATGATAAAAAATACGCAGATAAAACATATTATGATAACCAAGAAAGATAACTGTGAAAATTCCTAAACAAATCATCATCAAATGAACTAGTAAAACAAGATAAATGTAAACTTTTGAATATTAGTTTACATTCAAAATATTGATTTCATTAGCCTTATCAACTTTAGCTATTTTTAGCAAAATCACCAGCAAAAGTATACATTCGAAGTATGATAAATAAAGAGATTAAGACACCCGTGATTAAAAAAAGCTAGATTCATGCTAGCTTTTTTACATAATTCTCGTTAATAGAAAAGTAAAAAATGTCTCAGAATGAATTTAGCAATGTTTTTTATAAACAACTAGAGGACTATTGGATTGATAATATGCGTTCCCACTAAGATTGTGGGTGCGTCATAAATTAAATAAAAAAGGGTTTTTTTAGCTAAAAATCTACTTCTACACATGGACAAGTATGCAGTCTTTCAAATATTTTTTTGAATAAAATATATAGAACAATAGTTGTACAAGCTCCTACTCTCTTATTTCTTTTATTACAATCTAACGATAAAGGAGGTGAATAATCTTGTCTTTTCCAAACATCCCTAATATCACACCCACTATTTCTATTACTACTGCACAGACGATTCCGTTGCTTTTAAGCTCTATTGCCCTAGAAGAATTAGCTTTGTCTCACATTATCAATGCTAAAGCAGAGGAGATTCAATTTGTTCTCGGAACATTACCGGGAGGAAGAACCCTCGTTCCTCCGACGGTTACGATATCCAATCTTCTTGATATTAACAAGCGTGTGCAAGGAACCCTTCGTGACGTCATCAAAAAGGAAATGCTGCTTGAGTTCAAATTCGAAAATGTTCTGGATCTATTAGCAACTGTTCCTCCTCCTCCGTCTACAGTAACTGTTACCTTGAATGCTGATCCAACTACGATATGCGCTTTTGGAACAGGGCCTAATACCTCGATTCTTACTGGTCAAGTATTGGTGAATGGAAGTCCCCCTCCAGCAGGTACACCGGTTTCCTTTATAGTATCTGCTCTTGGTACCGTAGCTCCTAATCCTGCTCTTACAGATGCATTTGGCAACTTTACTGCGATTTTCACATCTACTGATGGACCTGGAATGGCAGCTGTTATCGCTACTGCTTTGGGAGCAAGCAGCAATACCGTCACTATCACTATTAATAACTGTCAGACAACTATTACCTTGGTTGGTCCAGGCTCGATATGTTCTCTTGGAACAGGGTCTAATACCGGGATTCTTACTGGTCAAGTGTTGGTGAATGGAAGTCCTCCACCACCAGGTACATCAGTTTCCTTTACAATAAATAATCCTGCTCTTGGTACTATAGCTCCTAATCCTGCTCTTACAGATCTATCTGGCAATTTTACGGCTACTTTCACAGCTACTAATGGACCTGGGCTAGTAACGGTTACCGCTACTGCTTTCGGAGCAGCGATTATCTTAGCTATTAACATTATGGATTGCCCGCCGTAACTATTATTTTATTTACTGCTGAATATGTAGTGAATGATTCCATAAAAGAATCTAATATTACTACTTTTTCTAGACAAACATTGGTTGATGATAGAAATAAAAAACGAGCTAATATTAGCTCGCTTTTTATACATACATGGGAAAAAATAGTGTTTATTTTCATCTATACAATTAATAGGTTTTTATTTTATTAGGAAAGAAAGGTGTATATGTTATACATGTGAAGTTTGCATAACGCAACATTATGAGAAGCAAGAAAAACGCACAAACCTTTTCTAACATTGGATTTGTGCGTTTTCTTTTTCTATCATACTATGCATGATTTTATACATTGTAGAGATACTAGGGTTTTTTCAGGTTTATGAATGTCCAGTATTAGTACAAAATTTTGTATAAATGAAAACAAGTGATACGTGAATTACTAGGAAAAATATCATTGCTATAGCGAATATATTTTTGAGGTGAAACGCTATGAAGACGTTTTATAGTCCTAGTGACGTGGCGGAGCAATTAGGTATCCAATTATTTGCATTACGTAAGTGTGCAGACGTGTTAGAAAAAGAGGGCTACACTTTCATAAAAAACGAGCGTGGGCATAGGAAATATAGAGAAAGTGATGTAATGGTATTTCGTAAGGTTATAAACCTAAAGAACGACACAGATATGACACTAGAAAATGCCACAAAGCAAATTGTATTATGGCATCAAGGTGTTGAAGTGTTGCCATTGGATCGACATGAAGTTGAGCGCTATGAAGAACCGGATTTCAACGCTACAGACGATGATTCAAGATCAAAAAGAAATCATTGAAAAACAAAATGAGTTGCTCCAGGAATTAACTGAACGATTAACTGAGCAAGACCAGCGATTTATACAAAGAAAATCAGAGTTATTGAGCGCTATACAAACGATACAGGAATCCCAGGCACTTATTATAGCGACGAATACTAGCGAAGACATAGTAAAGAACCAGGGCCGTGATGAGATGCTCATGCAAACAATAAGGGAAGTTCAGGAAGTTAAGAAGATGATTGCAGCAGGTAAAGAGAAGAAATGGTATGAGTTTTGGAAATAATCTTTTGAAATTTGATTAATTATTTCCCTTTATCTCTAAAAATTTAGGAAAATAAATCCAATAATAATGGTATAATTTTTAATGTTATATGGGGAGGGAGAACATAGTTTAAATTAAGATTATGTCTGAAGAACTAGAATTGGTTGCTAAAAAGCAGGATAGTTTAAGAGAGAGTTTTGAGTTGGGGATGATAAATTGAAAAATAATAAATCAAATAGGGCTTTAAGGGTTGGAACTAATATCGTACTTATTTTATTACTCTTAGGTGCATTCCAAATGTTTTTTGATGAAAATTATACAAATGACCACTTTGGTGGGTTATTTTTGATAGCTTTTTGGATGGTTAGAAGTATTTATGGTTTTACTATAAGTTTAAAAGAAGGAAATAAGAAGTTAGCATTAATTGATTTAGGTTTAGTAATTTTTGCTTTTTATTTTTTATTTTCTCAGAGTATTAAATATTTCCTCTGAAAATTACTAATTCACTAACGAGGCTTTAATTTAAATAAACTTCATATAAAAGTAAAGCTTAGAGTCATATGAGAACTCTGAGTTTTTTTGGATACTACCGATAAGTGGGGTTATGTTAACCTTACATGAATATGATATTTATTGCTTCTTTGGATATTTAATTTGATAAAATTAAATATCCAAAGAAGCAAATTTCAACGGAGGTTAAAGTTGTGAAAAGATTAGTGATTATGACAGTAGGTAAAACTCATAGTGGGAAAACTACATTTGCAAAAGCACTAGAAAAAGAGTTATTTAACTCCTTTGTTATGGACCAAGACAACCACGCAGAATTTATAAATACTTTTTATGAAAAATTGCAGCCGAAACAAGGACCTAATACTCTTAAACACTCTATCTCTCGATTAATAGTTGATTACGCCATAAAAAATACTGATTTACATCTTATTGTTTGTAATTCAAATCGAAGTCAAAAAAGTCGATTAAACTTACTTGAAAATTTATTTACCAAAAATCAGTTTGTTCGTATTCTTGTTAATTTTGATATTCCAGATAATGTACTCCAAGCCAGAGTTACTCAAAGCGAACGTAGTACGAACATATTTAGAGGAGCCTATTCAAATTTTGAGGAAGTTCTTATTCGACAACAAGCTGAATCTCTTAATGAAGATGTAGTAGATCCAATAGAAGGTGAAGCAGACCATCTATTTGTAATTAAAGACAACGAAGAAGTTGGTTCCGTTATTAAAGAAATTGTTCATATTGCTAAAGGACTTGAGTTAAAGAACAAATCATCAAATAACTTCCATAATTATACGATTTCAGAAACGATTAACTAGGGGCAATTTTTAGTAGGTTCCTAAATATGTTGACTCCCGATAACGAAAATTATGTAAAACTTCCCTATTATTAATCATTCATTTATCGTTGCGATTGAATAATATATAAAAAAGGCTTGATTCCTTCACAAGAAATCAAGCCTTTTTACTATTTAGGGGTTTAGCCGCATCGCTATCAAGTTAAGAAATTGGTTGTTCCCCAAAACGAAAAAAATGAACTAAATTCCCATGGACACCTATGAAAAGATGAAATTTTCGTTATGGGGCCACTTTAAAATGTTAGCTTGATGGGCATGCGGCAGGCCCCCTAGAAGACATCGCATTCATTTCTGTTGACTTTATCAATTCTTCGGTAGTATTTGCAATTGAATTCATGTTATCAAAAAGATAAAAAAACATGTTGTATATTTTAGAATTGACATGAGATTATATTAATTTTATACTGTTAGTAACACATTACTGTTAATGACAGTATAATGTTGTTAACAGTATTGATTTTAATGTTATGTTAACGAAAAAATTTTTTTACATTTAAATTAGGAGGTTGTATATTTTATGAAACATACAGGGAGACATACAGGTGCATTTCTTTTGCTGTTTTTAACAGAGGGAGATTGCTATGGAGGGAAACTTCTGCAGAAATGTGAAGAAGAGCTTCCCATCAATCCAATTGATAGTGCCATCATATATCGCACACTAAAAAAATTAGAGAAAGAAGGTGCTGTTGAGTCTTATTTGGATACAACTGACCAAGATAAGCCGATAAAGATGTACAAAATTACTACAGTTGGAAAAAGAAAATTAGAAGATTTTCAAATAGATATTGAAGAAAAAATTAAGAATTTATCATTTTTCTTAAACAAATATAAAGAATGGAAGGAGTCTGATCATGATTAATGGTGTTATCCTTTACGCTATCGCTATTATTCTTATCAGTATTTCTTTTATAAAGGATCGAAATAAAACAAAAGATGCTCTATTAAAGTCATGGAAAATGTTTCGTAATATTATACCTGACATGTTATCAATTATGCTTTTCGTTGGATTATCACTATCTATATTAACGCCATCACTCATTTCTTCAATCATTGGAGAAAAATCTGGATTGATAGGTATTGTTTATTCGACAATAATTGGCTCTGTTGCACTACTTCCAAGCTTTGTTGTATTTCCTCTCGGACATACATTAGTCCAAAATGGTGCGGGTCTTCCTCAAGTAGCTGCATTAATGTCTGCATTAATGTCAGTAGGAATCACAACTTTACCTATGGAACAAAAAATATTTGGACGAAGTTTTGCTTATTCTCGCAATGCATCTGCAGTGGTAATGTCTCTCATATTTTCATATATTATTTGGGTGGTGATGGTATGAATGAATTAAGAAAGTATCGTTTCTTTTTTATTTTACTATCTGGTCTCATTATCCTAACTCTTATAAACCAAACGGTGGGATGGAAGGCATTTCAATTAACAGGAAAAAGCATTTTAGATATGTTGCTTCTACTCCCTCCTGTCTTAGTATTCGTAGGTTTGCTTGACAAATGGGTGGAGAAAGAAACGCTAATTAGATATATGGGGGAAAAATCTGGAATTTATGGCATCTTATTTTCCCTATTATTAGGAGGAATTGCAGCTGGCCCCCTGTACGTGGCTTTTCCAATTGCGGCACTTTTATTAAAAAAAGGAGCGAGCATACGATACATTGTATTTTTTTTAGGAGTTTGGACAACTGCGAAATTACCAGTTATTGTATATGAATTTGCTTCATTTGGAGTTAAATTTACACTCATTCACATTTGTTTTGGTTTATTATTTTTCTATTTAATGGGTGTTATTTTTGAAAAATTTTATGACCATCGACAATTGTTAAAGTATGATATAACGAAAGAAGTTTAGATTTAGATCAATAAGTCTTTAAGCTCCTCAAGCCCATATTCTTTTGTAACTGTAGATTTTAAATAGCATTTGATCAAAAATACTGTGTAGGTATGTAGGAGTCTTATGTTCAACGAACAGGCAAATTGTTAAATGAAATGAAATCAAATGAAATCAAATCAAATCAATGTTCCTGCTGCACATCGCTTAATGAATGGTATTTGGAATCAGATAATGAGGAGAATGGAAAAATGGGCGTAACTATTAAAAAATTCACAGGAGAAGACTTGGATTATTCTGTCATCATCAATGATCGATTCACAGTAGATTCGGTTCTTTTTTTAACAGCAACGGAGCATTCCATCCAGTATACGGTGAAGAAAGTCCTTCCTTATGAAAAACAGTATTCAGAGGATCCAGATAATCTACTTGATCTGCAAAAATACATTAATAATCCAGATAAAGCAATATTCTTGGCGATTGAAGGAAATGATATTGTCGGCCTGGTTATAGTAAGGCGAAACTGGAATGAGTTTGCTTACATCGAAGACATCAAAGTAGATCAAAAATATCGGCGACATGGTATCGGCCGCCTACTTATGGATAAGGTCAAAGATTGGGCTCAAGATAACCGAATGGCTGGTATTATGTTAGAGACACAAAATAACAATGTAGGTGCATGTAAGTTTTATGAACGCTATGGTTTCTTTATTGGTGGCTTTGACAAATATGTCTACAAAGGCATCAATCAGCTGAGTGACGAAATAGCGATATACTGGTATTTTATATTTGAGTAGATCTCTACAATAAAGTCATTACTTTTGCAAGCACCTATTGAAGTTCTATTTTGGTTTGAAGAATAGATTAATTCTATTACGGATAAGTAAACTTTTGTAATAGACATGTTCATGAGTTTTGATTAATCTTTTTTATAAAAACTCAATTCAAATTTCTAACATGGGAATCCATTTTGATCAATCTTTTTTCAAAATGGATTCTTTTGTTTTAGCGTAAAATGAGAGTTTAAGAAGGGTGTTTGACCCAACTATCGGTTTGAAGCAATGATGCACCGTTTGTAAGAAAGTCGTACTGTTTTGAAAAGTTGAACCGTTTATCCCGCTATTCGTGGGCAGTAATACTCCCACCTCAAAATTCAGCAAAAACATTGTCCAGCTCCAATGGCTAGAATGTTCGGTGGGAGATAAACGGCCCGTAAAAGCCCGATTGGTGAGGACTGATAATCAGTGGGGGATGAAGAAAACCCTCACTGATTAAAGTTTCACTTTATAAAAAAGATGAACTGAAATAACTTATTCTAGGCAGTGGAAGGGGTTTAGGATTCTTTTTGTTTGTTGCAAAATATAAGCCTAATTAATGTTTTGATTAAACCTTCTTTTAAACTAACAATGAATTTTTTCTTGTTTTCTTTCCTCGGAAAAATTGTTTTGTTCCTAATCCCATCTATACTGATATTGGATCAAAAAAAGAGTTCCTATACTTGGAACTCTGAAGTATTCTTAAAAATTAAAAGGATGTTAAATGATTAATATTTTTAATTATTAGATATTTCTTTCGTGTGAAGTATGTAATTTTTAGCACTTTCTTCTAATTTTTCATCTGTCAAATTGTGTTCAGCACCATATACAGCAAATGTTGGTAAGAACTTCATACCAGTATAGAGGCATGTAGCTTGATAAGGCTTTAATAATTCGCTTAATGTATATTCATTTGCTTCACCTGCTTGATATTCCTTCTCTATTACGCCTGCGGAGATTGCTAAACCGAACTCTTTTCCTTGAAGCTTATCTCCTTTAGATCCGTATGCAAAACCATATGTTAAAATATCGTCAAACCATTTTTTTAATAGTGGTGGTGAGCTATACCAGTAAAATGGAAATTGAAAAATATAACGATCATGTTCTAATAAGAGATTTTGCTCATATTCAAGATCAAAGTTCCAATTTGGGTAACGTTTATATATTTCGTGTACAGTGAAGTCTTCTGGGTATTTTTTTATTTCCTCTAACCAACGTTTATTCACTCGTGATTCTTCAATATTTGGATGCGCAATGACTACAAGTGTTTTCATAAATATTTCCCCTTTCAAAAAAATAATACTACATGATATCAATAACATCTCATATTTTGATCATATTGATATTATGTAGTATATATATTAATCTTTAAAGTACGCACTTAAAAGTGCTATAGGTACTTTTAAGTTCTATAGATACTTTTAAGTGCCTATAGAAGGGGAAAGGAAGTACTTATTCATTTTTTCGCAAGCTTTAGATTTAGAACTATTGTAGCTCTAGTATAAGTTAAAAAGTCAGTGAAGAAAGTAAGGGTTCTTTTTCTGACAAGTAAAGGGGGATATTTTATGAAAAAATACAATTTTCCTATAGAGGCAACTCTTGATGTTGTAGGTGGTAAATGGAAAGTAGTATTATTATGTATTTTATTAAATGGAAAAAAGAGGACTAGTGAGATTAAACGTGCGATGCCTAGTATTACACAAAAGATGCTTACCCAACAATTAAGGGAATTAGAAGCAGATGGGATCATTAATCGTACGGTTTATAATCAAGTACCTCCTAAAGTAGAATACTCTTTAAGTGAGTATGGAAAATCTTTAACGCCTGTACTTGATTGTATGTGTGAATGGGGTAAGAATCATATACAGAAACAATTAGAAGAGACAGATAACGGTATCAAATGTAACCACTAAATAAGATTGGACACTTTACTGTTTGATAAGGTTGAGCGCTTTTTTCCAGTTCGAAGCACCTGTTTTACAAGAAGAGGCGTGCATGATAGGCTAGATAACCTGCAAATCGCGGCTTTCAGGGGAACATCTTGTATGCAGAGGCTCCATCAAGTGATTACATTTGCCTTATTCGCTGTCATAAATACCTGGACATAAGGAAATATTAAACATACTGTATACACAACATAAAATGAGGGATAGTGTGAAAAGAAAACTATTGATTAGCATGTTTCTGTTTATCATTTTATATACATATACTTATGCTTATATGACAAGAGAAAAAGAACACCCCTTGACACAAGTTAAAAAACTTTCTGGAAAGGGGTGTATCATATTAAATTACCACCGAATTCGTCCCGGTAATGCCATCATCAAATATCTTGCGAAAGTAAGTGGAAACTCAGAATTAACAACGTATTCTGTTTTTAAAGATGATTTTATGAAGCAAATTGCATTTTTACAAAAACATCAATTTCAATTTATCACACCAAAAGAATTATATGATTACATAGATCAACAAAAAAAAATGCCTCCCAAATGTGCGATGATTACATTTGATGACATTGATCAGAGCGTTTATCGTTATGCGTATCCCTTTTTAAAAAAACAACAAATCCCTTTTACACTTTTCATTATTACAGGAGAAGTAGGAAATCCAAATTTTAATGGATTAACCATGATTAACTGGGATCAAATTTTTGAAATGACAAGATCAAATCTAGTAACAGTGGGGACACATACTCATCAGTTACATTACATTGAAAAAGATGAGAAACCACCTTTTTTAAAAAGTGAAAATATATCTAAATTTATTACAGATTCCAAACGAGCAAAACAAGTTTTTTATGATCATTTCGGGTATGAACCTAAATATTTTGCATATCCATATGGATATGGGACACCACAGACCGATAACATATTATTATCTGAGCAATATGATTTACTATTCACTCTATCACCAGGAATCGTTAATCAACATAGTATCCCTTTTTTTATTCAAAGAGTATTAATTGATGATGTTTCTTGGAAAGCGATACAAAATTGGGTCCATACAACTTCATGAAACATGCAGTATATGTTAGGCATCCAATGGGTATTCTATTTCTATATATGTTTCCGTTTGGAAATATATATTCTCTTCTTTCGTCAAATTAAAAAAACGAGATGTCATATATGCATGTTGTTCCATATTCCAAACCTGTCTTTTTGTTTTTGATTGAAAATTATAAGACCTATACGTATTCCACAGAAATATGAAAAAAAATGAGAGAATACCCCATGCTAAAATAATAAACATCATTATTCGAATATGTGATGGGTTTGTATTCAATAAAAATAATAGGAATTCAGTATACTCCATATTCCATTTGAGACAAATCATGATAATAAAAATACCAAACATTATAATATACAACCATAAAAAGAAGGATATGCTATATTGTAAAAATTTCATTTTCGTTAAATTCAAATCATATACAATTATTTCGTTTGTTGTAGACCTCTGTCTGGACTTTCCCATACTGCAAATTTTCCTTTCTGCTTTGTTAAAACTTTCATAATAGCCATTAAAATCACAAAAACATTAATATACCAATAACATATGGGATACCAAGCAGCCCATAAATATTCTCTTATTAAATTCACATCATATTTTTTATCTATCATGATCGCAATGAAAAATTGAAACACGCATATCATCGATAATATCCCTGATGATACTGTAAATAATTTCAAAAAATCAAATGTAAAAGAAATATTTATGAAAAGAGTGACACTCATGAGAAACCATACGATTGACCATACAATACTTACAAGTTGTTCTATATAAATGATATATAAACTTTTATATTTCCAATTTAAAAAGATATCCCTATGTTTGATTAAAACTTCTAAACCGCCTTGTGCCCATCGAACTCTTTGTTTCCACAATCCATATAGGGTTTCAGGAACTAACATCCAACAAATAGCGCGGGGTTCATATTTAATTTGCCAACCTTTCTTCTGTAATTTCCATGTCACCGCAATATCTTCCGTTAAAATATCTCGATCCCATAATTGACAATCTAATAATGCTTGTTTTCGAAAAGCAACAACGACACCCGAAACTGTCATTATACTTCCATATATACTTTGTGTTCTTTTAATCATGCCTACTATACTTGAAAATTCGGATATTTGAATTTTGCTTAATAAGTTATTCCGATTTCTAACTCTTGGATTTCCAGTTACTGCACCTATATTGTCTCCTTGATTAGCAGTTGAAAAATGTGGAATCATATATTGTAACGCATGTACATCTAATATCGCATCTGCGTCTATACAAACTAAAAAATCTCCTTTAGAAGCTAATAATCCGGCATGTAATGCATTGGCTTTTCCAAAATTTTTTTTCACATTGATACATCGCAAGTTCGGATATTTATCAATGAGTTGTTTCACAATAGAAACGGTTTGATCTGTACTTCCATCATTTATCACAATAACTTCATAATGGGGATATTTTTGTTGCATTACATGATCTATCGTTTCTCGAATTGTATGTTCTTCATTGTAACAAGGTATTAAAATTGAAACAAACGGTGTTTCATCTCGAGATAGTATTTGCTTAGATTCTATACAAATATAAAATATAATAGCACCCATCATCCAAATAATAGACATACAAATTGGATACCATATTACAAATTCAGATAGAAAAGACATCATATTATATACACCTCTACAGGTTTATTTCCAGAGAAATGTTATTTTCTCCTATACTAGCATAAATGATTTTCTAACTAATCACTATTGTTAAATAATACTAATTCCCGAACTACTTCTGCTCCTTTTCTTCCTTTTTCTACCACTAACTTTACTGCATATAGTTTAAACTCGTTATCGTATGTTTTTGCCATTATGGACATCTCGTTCTTTTTAGTAAGTTTATTATGCTAAAAACCCCAGTTTGTCGTGTCCACTTTTTAGACTAGCATTATATATCTACATCCCTAATGAATTCATTCAATAGAATGTTTAAACCTCATGCAATAAGCACAGAATAATTGAGAAGTTATTTATGACTATCATGAAGGGGTGTTAAATTTGCATACAAAACGTTGTTCGCATAAAAATTGCCAATGTTTTATTGTACCTAACTATATTTTGGAGAATTTAGCTCAAAACGAAGTAGAAGCCGCACGAATCAGTTTAGCAAAAAGTCATCACATTCGAAAACGCAGAATCTTGAAGGAATATGATATTAATGGTGTTGTTGCTTTAACTGATGCAGGAGCAGGACCACGAGGTGAATCTGCTCGCCATGTATACGATTGTAAAGGAGGGACAGAACTTCGGGTTAATGAGGTTAGGAAAGAAGGAGACCGATCAGGTGGAGATACTGTGGTTAACCATGCGTATGATTATGCTGGAATTGTGCGTGACTATTTCAAGAATGTGTTCCACCGTAATTCTATTGACGACAACGGTTTGGATCTCATTCTGAACGTTCACTATGGGCATAATTTCCAAAATGCCTATTGGGACGGTGATGAAATGGTGTTTGGTGATGGCGATGGAATTATTTTTACCAGTTTTGCAAATTCACTCGATGTCATTGGGCACGAACTTACACATGGTATTACTCAGTTCACTAACGGGTTAGAGTATGAAGGCCAGTCTGGAGCTTTGAATGAACATATTTCGGATGTATTTGGTATTGCAATTAAACAAGCGTATTTAAAGCAAACAGCACAAGATGCAGACTGGCTAATTGGTGCTGATATAATGGGGCCAACACTAAAAGGACAAGCCCTTCGTTCAATGAAAGCACCTGGTACTGCATTTGACAACAAACTAATGGGTAAGGATATGCAACCTGATCATATGAAAAACTATTATCAAGGAGATCGTGATCACCACGGTGTCCATATTAATAGTGGCATACCAAATAAGGTGTTTTATCTTGTATCCATGGAAATTGGAACAGATAAAGCAGCCTTGATATGGTATACTGCAATTCAAAGCTTATTTGCAACTGCAAATTTCAATCAATTTGTACAAATTGTTATCAAAGCAGCACAAAAACTTGTTGATAGTGGAGAAGTTCCTAAAACAGCAGCCAAATCTGTAGAATCTGCTTTTAAAACTGTTGGACTACCTTATTAATGGGGTTCTTTATCATGAATTGGAGGCTCAATAATTAACATGTACATCCAATTTAGCTGTATAGGAGGAATTGCTAACTTTGACCTAACCTTTCAGGCAGATACGGGTGAATTACCAAAGGAAAAAGCTGAAAAATTACTAGATTTAATTAAGCAATCTAATCTTTTCAACCTCAGATTAAGTGAAGGGGAGATTGCTACTATCCAAGGAGCGGATGCTTTTTCTTACGAGCTTAGGATAGAAGATGGTGAAAAGGAAAAGTCCTTCTCATTTACGGATGTAACAGCTCCACAGGAAGTGCGCCCTTTATTAGATTACTTACGTAATCTCGCTGTTGCAGAAAAAATGGGAGAATAACAAAAATAAATAATATTTAACGAAATTATCCGAAAGAATTCTCCTTCCTCAAGTGTGTGAAGGACGGTAGCCCAAGGGTAGGTGGGAGATGAATTTCGGTTTGGTGTTAGCCAAAAACTTTTGATAAACTAGACATATGAAGTTCTTTGATAACTTGATATATAAGGTTGCAGGAAGAAAACAGAGTGCGAAAACCAAGCCATTCGGTTCCTGCGTAAAATATCAACCGTAAAAAAGAACGTTCAAGCGTTGGATATCTAGGGGTGGAATAACCCGAAGTAACGCTCAGGGAGACGAAAGGTTGCTTTCGTCGTGGAACTGAGAAGCTCCCACTTCAAAATTCGTTAGAATTTAAGTGGCGGGTAGTTCACAGTGCTAGTGTATTCTAAAGCGATGACCTTGCTCCATTATATTATTTGAGTACTTTTGTTGTCTAAAAAAGCATACCTCCAGGTATATAGCTATCAAGTTTAGAGAAATGAGTCCGATGCGGAGGCATCGGACTCATTTTTTGTTTTGGGGTTTAATCTGTTTTCTTAAGTTGATGGGTATGGGTTATAATACCATTTCGGGAAAATTGTACGTTTAAGCGCAATTTGGACACAAATTAACTCTTCTATTGTACGCTAAGAGATATTTGTACAGAAATCTCTACTTATAAATAAAGGATAAAACTTAACAAATTCAACATTTTCTAACTATATTCACGTTTATAAAGTGTGTAAATAGTTTAATGTTCAATTAATCGTTGGTTTTTATCTTTCTGAACATGGATATATCCTTTGAAAATACTGTCACGTTAAGGCTTTGCATTCCTTAGCGTGCAATTCAGCTATGGAATGAGTATATATGAATTGAGGTACAACGGTGGAATAGTTCAGTGATCATAGCTTTACATACGGACACTAAAACTGCTTTTTTATTCCTTATAAAGGTGGCAATATATAGTAATACTAATAGTAACATTAGTGATACTATGTGACATAAATGTGCCTTCTTACATAATTTGATTTTGCAATCTATAATTTAAAGAGAAGCACAATTTTTATTAAGCGGAGGAAATGAATATGAAAGCAGTTGGTTTATTGGAATATTTGCCTATCGAAAATGAGAACAGTCTAATCGATATTGAATTACCACGTCCGACACCGAAGGGAAAAGATTTACTTGTGAAAATCTATGCTATTTCGGTTAATCCTGTTGATGTAAAAGTTCGAGCACCAAAAGATAAGAAAGAAGAAGCGTACAAAATACTCGGATGGGATGCTAGCGGCGTTGTTGTAGAAGTTGGAGAAGAGTGTACTTTGTTTCAACCAGGTGATGAAGTTTTCTATGCAGGAAGTATTATTAGACCAGGTACATATAGTGAGTATCATCTAGTGAATGAGAGAATTGTTGGAGCGAAACCGAAAAATTTGACTCATGCACAATCAGCTGCTATTCCTTTAACTGCGATTACAGCGTGGGAAGGCTTGTTTGAACGTTTAGCAATTGACATTAATAATAAGGAAAAGAATAAACAGAAAAATATTTTAATCATCGGCGGTGCAGGTGGTGTAGGTTCTATTGCTATCCAATTGGCAAAATGGGCTGGTCTTAACGTTATTACAACTGCCTCTCGAAAGGAAACGAGAGAATGGGTGGAAAGTTTTGGCGCCGATTATGTTATCAATCACCATGAATCATTTAAAGAACAATTATCGCAAATTGAAATAGATGAAGTTGATTATATTTTCTGCTTAAATAATACAGATCAACATTGGAACAGCATGGCGGAAGTAATCAAACCACAAGGAAAGATTTGTTCTATTGTAGAAAATGAGAAACCGTTAGAGTTAGGGTTATTAAAAAGTAAAAGTGCTACATTTGTTTGGGAATTCATGTTTACAAAATCTATGTACCAGACTGAAGATATGATTAACCAGCACCTTTTGTTAAATCAAGTTAGTGAGTTGTTGGATCAAAAAGTGCTTAAGACGACTTTAAACAAGACGTTATCGCCAATTCATGCGGCTAATATTAGAAAAGCGCATGCGATGATTGAAACAGGAAGTACGATTGGAAAGATCGTATTAGAAACATTTTAAAAGTATATAAGTAGATACTGACGAGAGTGATGTATGAAAAATGGGGCTGCATGTACTACAGCTCCATTTTTATATGTTTGAAAAATATCTCCAAATAAACAGTTGGTTCTCTTTTAATTTTTTAAACTCCCGCATATATATTATTTTAACTTCTATCCGAAATTCATCTCCCACTTCTAAACGTGGAGGGTAGTTCACAGAAAGTTCTTGTAAGTAACGTTTAATCGTTGCAAATGAGTAAGTTTCTTTATTTTTTTATGGAAAGGAAAGTGATGGGAATCGTATGTATATTTTGATCGGGAGTGGAGTTTTAATTGTAGTTCTTATTTTTTTATTAGCAGAAAAAATTGCTCCAAACTCAGCTATGATGGTAAGTTTTCAAGGAAAACAACTGAAAAAGTTTCTTTTAGGATTTACAGTTATTGGTGTTCTTTGTACTGCTTTGGGTATATATCATAAAATGACATATAAACTTCCCTATATTGATATTACGGTAAAAAATGAGAAATATACTGTCTTTGGAAATATTGGAGAGTTAGGATATTATTCTGATGAATTGATTAGAAAAGGAAAAGAAACGCACATGCATATAACACTTTGGGAAGAGATTCGCTTAGCGGATGTTCAAATGGTTATCACTTATCCATCTGGAAAAGTGGAAGTTTGGGAGCCGCAAATGTCTTTGCTTACGGATACAATGAAACAAAACGTGAATAAGCAGTTTAAAATTAAAGAAATTTATGAGATGTCTTCTTACACGTTTAAAGAATCGGGAAATGTAAAAGTAACCTTAAAAAATGGAGCGGATACAATTGGGAGCATGTTAGTGAAAGTGCAAGAATGATTTTTGAAGTGTGTACATTTTGCTTTTTATACAAAAGGATTCACTAGACTTTTTGTCGAATTTACAGGAAATAGGTGAATTTATAGGATTACTAATAAAGTGTAGATAAGAAAGAAGGGATTCGTAGTGAATTATGTAGTTATAAAAAGTCATAGGACGAATTATCCGAATCCTATTAGCTTAGTTCAGGGACAGTCATTTATTATTGGGGGAAAATATAAAGGGCCGGAGCATTGGGATAATTGGTACTTTTGTACAACAGTAGATAAAAACAGTTCAGGTTGGGTTCCAGCGCAACTTATCCAATGGAAAGGAACAGAAGGTATTGCGAAGGAAGATTATACTGCAAAAGAGTTGAATGTTGATGAAGGTGAACATCTAGTAGGGTTAAAAGAACTTAACGGTTGGATTTGGTGTCAAAGAGTTCTAACTCTAGAAGAAGGATGGATACCAAAAGAAAATGTGAAGCTTACCATATAAATATATTTTAATTTTCCGACATATAGGTCGCTGCTATGTAGAATACAGCATGACCTGCACTTGCTTGCTCCCTTTGTTTTAAACCTCGCATGTGGAAGGAAAAGGCCCTGACCGCTTCTATGCACGACCAGATGCTCTCGTCCTCTCCTAAAAAGAAAGGGGTTTTTCTGTCTGTATTTATATAGTAGGAAAGTATATAACTTCAAATAATCGCAAAAATTTTGATAGAAGGGGAAAATGTATGATTAAAGCTATTATTTTCGATTTAGATGGAACGCTATTAGACAGAGATCATTCTCTTAAACTCTTTATTAGAGACCAATATAAAAGGTATATCAATGAATTTAAGCATATACCCGAAGAGCAATATGTAACTAGGTTCATTGAATTAGATAATAAGGGTTATGTTTGGAAGGATAAAGTATATGAGCAATTGCTTAGAGAATATGCTATTTCCAATTTAACTTGGGGGCAATTATTAGAGGATTATATAAACAACTTTCAACATCACTGTACACCTTTTCCTCATATGGAATACGTTTTACAAGAGCTTAAAAATAGCGGACTATTATTAGGTATGATTACAAATGGATTTACCGAATTTCAATTACTGAATATTCGTGCTCTTGGGATTGAGAAGTATATGGATACTATATTAGTGTCCGAACAAGAGGGGATAAAAAAGCCAGAAGCTGAAATCTTCTTAAGAGCTTTAGAAAGATTAGGTGTTAGTCCTGAAGAAAGTGTATACATAGGCGATCATCCAGAGAATGATGTAATAGGAGCCAGGAATGTGGGGATGCATGCAATATGGAAGAAGGATACATTTTGGGGACAGCCTTTTACGGATGAACATGTTATTGAGGATTTAGAAGAATTGTTGAATGTAGTGAATATAGTTCAAAAAGTTTAAGGGCAGAAGAGGTTGCTAAATTCATTCAGGAAAAGTTTCAGTTATAAATTAGTATTGCTAATGTACTACATACAAGGGGTGTTTTATGTTGTATATAAGAGAGGCGACAGAAAGTGATGCAGCGGAAATTTTATGTATTCGAAAGAGCATTATTTCTCAAAATGAGTTTTTTATTCCTACAAACGAAGAATTTCATGTTGATGTTGAAACGCAGAGAGAGAAAACAATTACAAATAGTCAGCAGGGCGGTGTAACATTTGTTGCAGAAGACGGTGAACGGATTGTTGGGTTTTTAGTGTTTACAAGAAACTCAATGAAGCGCTTAAATCATACTGGCTTATTTGGAATGGGGATTTTAGAAGACTATCGTAATCAAGGTGTAGGAACAAAATTGCTTTTACAATTAATAGACTGGTCAAAAACACAAGAAGGCATAGAAAAAATTTGTTTAGGTGTTTTCTCAACAAACGAAAGAGCGATAAAAGTATATGAAAAAATCGGTTTTAAAGAAGAAGGAAGAGAGAAACGGCAAATTAAATTTGAGGATGGACGATATGCAGATAATGTTCTGATGGCATTGCATATACAGCAATAACTCAAAGATATAATTTTGAAATATATGATTTTATGTATTATTTACAATTCAGACAGCTATGATTCTAAAGTTTGTTGTTTCATTAAAAAATATTTCAGACTGAGCATCTTTAATCTAATTAGATTTCTTTATTCTTATTTGTTTAGTTTAATGAAATAAATGAGTAGACGAGATAGTAGGAATAATTATAAATGGAGAGTGACTATTTTGATTCAAAGAAGATTGCTCGAAATAGAACAAATGGTAATCGGAGAAGGTTTACAGACGGAGTATCATAGTCATCTTATTGCAGGTGTTTCTATTAATTCAAAAGTGATAAGCCCTGGCAATTTATTTATCCCAATTGTTAGGTTAAAGAACGGTCATGATTATGTGGAAGAGGCTATACAGCAAGGTGCTGTTGCTTCTCTGTGGGAGAAATCTCAGCCAAACCCACCTAAAGGTATTCCATTAATTTTTGTAGATGATACGTTGATAGCTTTGCAACACTTAGCACGTTCTTACAGAAATCAACTGTCTGTCAATGTAATTGGTGTTACAGGAAGTAACGGAAAGACAACAACAAAAGATTTAATTAACTCTGTACTCAGCACAACTTACAAGGTTCATAAAACAAAAGGAAATTTGAATAGTCAAATTGGTTTACCGTTAACAATCCTAGAGATTGAAGAGGATTGTGAAATAACAGTATTAGAAATGGGGATGAGTGAACACGGGCAAATTCAACGTTTATCAGAAATTGCTGAACCAAATGTAGCTGTCATCACAATGATTGGGCAATCGCACATATTAACATTGGGTTCAAGGGAAGCAATAGCAGATGCAAAGCTAGAAATAGTGACGAACTTAAAGGAACAAAGTTTACTTATTTACAATGGGGATGAACCTCTTTTAAATAAAAAAGTTCAAACATTGCCTAACGCTAATCAAATTAAATGTATCAAATTTGGTGAATCTTCTTTAAATGATGTATATCCTGTGTCCATTAAGGAACATTCAGAAGGGATAGATTTTACATTAAACGATGAATCAATTTATTTTATACCTCTTCATGGAAAACATAATGTTTACAACGCTATAATTGCTATAAAAATTGGTCAACACTTCAATTTAAATCAACAGAGAATGAAGCAAGGATTAAAACAAGTAGAAATAACAGAAATGCGATTTGAAATGTTAAAAGCAAAATCAGGAATTACGATTATTAATGATGCCTGGAATGCTAGTCCTTCTTCCGTTAAAGCAGCAATCGAAACATTTGAACAACTCGTAGGATACAAACAGAAAATTATTGTATTGGGTGACATGTTGGAGTTAGGGCAAGAAGAAGAAAAGTATCACCGGAACATTGGTCAAATATTAAATCCAAATACAATAGATTACATTTTCACAATTGGAGAACGTGCCAAAATGATTGCACAAGAAGCGAAACTTAAATATAAAAAAGGTAAAGTGAAAGCATTTCTTACAAAAGACGAAGTTATTATAGAAATTCTGTCTGTATGTAATCCAGGTGATGTAGTCTTGGTAAAAGGTTCGAGAGGAATGGCATTAGAAGAAGTAGTCCAAAAATTAATATAACCATACAAGGTAATCATTTAACTCCACTGGCACAAGTTAGGAGAACAAAAAGTGTTTTCACATAAGGAAACACTTTTTCAGTCTACAACAATTTTTTAATAGTTTAATATTGAATATAAAATTACAAGAAAATGAAGGGGAGCTATTTTGGATCAAAATAAACGAGCACAAACAGAAAATGGGTTATCAATTATACAGAAAATGAAAAAATGGGCTAGGAATTTAAAGAAACAACTTTTTGTGCTGTATTTGGCATATCGAGATGAAAGGGTCCCTTGGTATGCTAAGTTGTTTACGATGCTTGTAGTTGCCTATGCTTTTAGTCCTATCTCTTGTTCCTTTAGGTGTTTACTTGGCGTTAAAGCTTATCCCTGAAGAAGTATTAGAAGATTGTAAAAGGGAAATAGAAAAGAAATTGCTTATGAATAAACCTAAGAATTGGATAACAGCATTTCTTATCATCTGCATTTGGCTAATTGCTTTTATATGGATTGGAAAATTTGTTTTATCATATATGGGTCTTTAACGGGTTATGTTCACTTTAAAAATGGTGGGAATTAAAAATACCATTTAATGTATAATTCCGTGTATGAAAGATGCCATTCATTAATGTGTATGACATTGTTTTAGAAATAAGTATTCGTATGTACTGAAAAGCGGTATTTGATTGAGCTGAACTAGAAAACATCTATTTTCTCTTATTGTGAGGGGTGTATGTAATCTTAATTTTTTCTATTATATACTTTCTTTTCTATAGAGAATATTTCCATCTTTCTCCGTATAAGCTAAAATAAAGTAAAACTTTCATTTTTGAGAATCTAGGAGACAAAGATAAAACATAAGGAATGGTGTATATGTGGAGGAAAATAGCAATTGTTGTTGTGTTATTAGGTTTAGCTGGTTATGCAATATATGAGCAGTTTGGGAAAGAGAAAGTAGAAGTAGCAGATAATCAAAAGCAAAGTACAGAGGATGAAAAAGAAGTAATTGCGCAAAATGGCATTGAAATTGGAAAAATAGCACCTGATTTTGAATTGTCCAAGCTCGATGGTACTAAGGTAAAGCTTTCTGATTTAAAGGGTAAGAAGGTTATTGTGAACTTTTGGGCAACATGGTGCGGTCCATGTCAGCAAGAAATGCCAGATATGCAGGAGTTTTATAGTAAATATCAGAAGGATGTAGAAATATTAGCGGTAAATTATACAGTGTCAGAGGGAACTGAAGGGAAAGAGAAGGTTCGAAAATTTGCAGAAGCGAAAGGGATTACCTTCCCGGTTCTTCTTGATACAGATATAAAGGTAACAACTACTTATAAAGTTATTACAATTCCAACGTCATATTTTGTTGATACAAAAGGTGTTATCCAGGATAAATTTATTGGACCGATGACGGTGAAGGAATTGGAGAAAAGAGTTGCGAATTTAAAGTAAAAGATGAGAGTAGGAATGGGATGTGTACCATTCCTATTTTCTATTTAAAAGCTATATATAAGGGAGTTAAAAAATGACATAAAAGCTCCTTTCTTTTTAGATGGGCGAGAGCATCTGGCCGTGTATAGAAGCGGTCAGGGCCTTTTTCTACCACATGCAAGGTTTAAAACAAAAGGAGTAAGTCAGTAGCGGTCATATTGTATTCTGCATAGCAGCGACTTAGATGGAGAAAAATATATAATTGAGTTTCTTATATTAAGTTATAATATAAATAAAAAGCTGAGGAGAAGGTTATGGAAACATTTACAGGAGATTATGTTGTAATTGATTTTGAAACAACTGGGTTCAATCCTTATCAAGATAGCATTATTCAAATGGCTGCGATTCGATATCGAAATCATATATGTACAGATCAATTTGTTTCGTATGTGAACCCAGAGAAAATGATTCCAAGTCGCATTACGATGTTGACGGGGATTCGAAATTTTGATGTCGTAAATGCGCCGACAATTGATATTGTATTACCAGAGTTCGTTTCATTTCTTAGAGAAGACACAATTATTGCTCATAATGCTTCTTTTGATATGAGATTTTTAAAGAGTAATATGGAACGATTAAGACTTGGTACACCGAAAAATGTCGTGATTGATACACTTAGTTTAGCAAAACGATATATAAAACATACGCCGAACCATAAATTGGAAACTCTCAAACGATTGTTACAAATTGAGGTAGCCTCTCATAATGCATTAGATGATTGTTTCACTTGTGCAGCCGTATATCAAAAGTGTGTAGAGATAAAGGTTGGAGAAGAAAAAAAGAAAGGTATAACAAAGGAAGAAGAAAGAGCATATGAGATTGTAAAAGAAATATTGGAAAAGCATAATAAAGATACAACAGCCATTCGTTCCGCCAGTGTCGGGAATTATTTGGACATTAAAACAATGTATTCATTTGCAAGAATTAAGCTAAAGGGCAGAAAAAAATATGTATTAACAAATAAAGGACAAGATGAAATAGTAGCATTGTATCCGAACGTTATATGTGAAGCTGCTACGAAAGGTGAATGGGGTCTTACAAGAATGATGATTGATGGACCTGAAGATATAGTTGCTTTTGAAGGTGTGATTCTTGAAGCGTATGAGGAAGTAAATCAAATATTGCAGCATTCTTAAAGTGAAGTTAGTTGAATTGTATGTCCGGAAAATAAAATTTTCTTACAAGTCTGATTAGAGTGTTTTTTTGCTGTTCATACTAGTAATACGAAAGAGAGGGTGAACAGTATGAGAAGAACTCGGCGAAAATCGTTTGAAGAGCTTGTGAAAGAAAATAAACGGCAACTACTTAGTGATCGGGATGCGATTGAACGGATTGAAGAAAAATTAGAAAAACGATATGAAATACGTATTTTTAAACAGGCTGAATAATTCTTGCAACTAGAATGATACTAGTTGTAAGGAGGCGATATGATGGGTAATCCAAAGAAAAAACCACAAGATTTTGCACCAAATCAGATTGGGATGCAATCAAGAACAGCAGGCGGTAATAAAGGAAAACAAATGCAAGATAAATCAGGGAAACAACCGATTGTTGATAACGGTTAGAAAGAGGGAGAATGGAATCATTCTCCCCCTTTTTTGCATACATAATTAAAGGATTTTTTTACAAACTAATGTTGTATGTATTTTCAATAAAGGAGGAAGACAGGATGCCAGAACAATATAAAACAAGTCCAAACCCAGATGATCGCAGTGATAACGTTGAGAAATTGCAAGAGGCGGTATATAACACAATTGAAAATATGAATGAAGCAAGGGAAGCTGCGGAATTTTCAAATGAGAAAGACCGCGAGGCAATTGAAGCGAAAAATGAGCGCCGTATGGAAAGTATCGAAGGAATGCGAAAAGAGATTAAAGAGGAAGCTGCATATCGCAATCAGTAAGAGAAGGCTGACAATTGTCAGCCTTTTTTTGTAATAGAAAAGTTTTCAGTAAGGAGACGCCAATTTTGTGGGAAAGGTAAGCCGATTTTCCAATAACTGATACCTCGAATTCCTTGTTCCTTTATTAAATTAAACTTACTTTGAACAGACCTAGCATCTTCAAACCATACTTCATGTTTTACTCCATTTGCATCGTAATAATTGAAATGAGGAGCTTGAGAAGTGAAATCGTATTGAATTGGGACATTGTGTTTTCGGGCAAGCGCAACGGCAGCAATAGAACTAACTGCTTTTGCAGGAGGATTTCCTGGTTTAAACGGAACAATCCAATCAAATCCGTATAAGTTTTGCCCCATCATAATTTTCCGCGGCGGCATTTGTGATTTTGCATATTGAATAACTTGTTTTACAGGACCAATTGGAGATACTGCAAGAGGCGGTCCACCTTGCCATCCCCAGTCGTATGTCATAATGACAATGAAATCGACAATTTCACCTTGTGCTTTATAATCATGAGCTGCAGCTGGACCTTTTTGAGTTGAACTTGTTTTTGGGACGACAGTTGTACTAAGTGTATATCCTTTTGGTAGACGTGTTTTTACTTTGCGTAAAAATTGATTATATGCTTCGCGGTCTGCCGGTGCAAAGTTCTCAAAATCGAAGTGGACATCACGCATTCCGTATTTTTGAGCGGTTTGTAAAATGTTTGTAATAAACGTATTTTGAATGGTTTCATTGCGTAAAATAATGCTTGCTAATTCAGAGCTAAAACTCCCATTTTCAAGATTTGTAATAACAAGCATTGGAATCGTCTGCCCTTGTTTTGCAATTGAGACGATTTCAGATGTTTGGGTAGGTTCTTTCAGTGTTCCATCACGTTTTGCTTCAAAGCTAAAGTAGGCCAAATAGGTTAAATATGAATTGATCGCTTTGGTGGAAGCAATTAAGCTTTCTTTAATTGGAATTGTAGATGGTTGTAAATAGGCAATGGATTCAATAATTTTTTTTGTTCCTTTTGGTACATATAGTTGCTGTCCGACTTGGAGTGGAGATTTTAATGATAAATGATTCACTTTTGCTAAACTGGCAAGAGGTACGTTGTAAGTTAAGGCAATTTTATATAAGCTATCCCCAGGTTGTACAAAGTAGGTATTTCCTTGTGTATTCACGATTAATGCTTGCCCCACGACGAGTGTTTCAGCTGGGTTTAACCCATTATCTTTCACAATTGTTTCAGCTGTTGTTCCGTACTGCTTAGCTAATTTATACACGTTATCTCCGCTTTTTACAGTTATGATTTGTAGCATATGCTCACTCCTTTAAGGAAAAAAAGATCCGCTGCTTCTATTTTATTTTCAGATTCTCTGTATTATGATTAAAGGTGTAGAAAGAAACGCAAGCGAGAAGGAGTTAAAATGATGTTTATAGCAGAACAGGAGATTGACATCCGTTATGCAGAGACAGATCAAATGGGTGTCGTGTACCACGCAAATTATTTAGTATGGTTAGAACTTGGCCGTACGAAATTAATTCAAGATTTAGGATTTTCGTATGTTGAAATGGAGAATGATGGGGTTGTATCTCCTGTACTTGATTTGCAAATTACATACCGAAAAGCAATGCGTTACGGAGAAAAGGCTATTGTGAAAACATGGGTGGAGTCTGTGAGCCCACTACGTGTTGTATATGGCTATGAAATTTATAATGGAAACGGTGAGCGTTGTATTACAGCGTTTACAACAAATATTTGTGCCAAAAAAGAGGGCTTTCGTCCGGTGTCATTTAAAAAATTGTACCCAGAATGGTATGAGGCATACGAAAAAATTAAAAAGCAATAAAAAACGTGGCGTAGGCCACGTTTTTTATTTTACATAATGAAATTGCGGGAACTCGTCATCAGCGTTAAATGTAACAGACAAGTCATGCCCATCAAAGAACCATTCATCATCGCCTTCAATAAAGAAAGTAATACCATCTCCTTGAAATTGTACAACAGGAGTAGCTGGATCATCTTTACGAATTCCTAATGAAAGACCTTTTTGAACAGTACTACATCCACCATATTGTACGAAAAAGCGAAGAGTATCGCCTGTTTGTAAACCAAGCTCGTTTTTATACCAGTTTAGTGCTTCTTTTGATACTGAAATGTTCATTTAGTATTCCTCCAACATAATCGCTTTTTCTTTTAGTATAAAAAATAACGCAAAAAGACGCCATTTATATGCTTTGCGTTTCCTTTTTGCGTTATGTGGGTCACAATCTTATTTTTGTTTTTTTGTTAATTTTGCTTTTGGTTCTGTTTTATTTATAATTCGTCCAATATTTGCACGGTGTCTATAAATAACCATACCAGCTAATAAACACATGGCAACAATGAAGATTTTATCCCCGTTTATAATTGATGCAATAACAGCGGCGATAGCTGTTATCATAGAAGAAAGTGAAACGTATCTCGTTGTAAATAGTAGGGTGAAAAAGATCACAGCTAATATTAAAAAGGTAAGTGGTGCGTAGCATAATAGTACACCAGCAGAAGTAGCAACTGCTTTTCCGCCGCGGAACTTCGCGAAGATTGGGTATACATGCCCTAGTACCGCAGCTAATCCAAACCATAAGGGATGGATATTTAATCCGAAAATGATCGGTAGCGCTGTAGCCAATGTCCCCTTTAAAATATCAGCAATTGTAACAATAAAACCTGCTTTTTTCCCTAGCGTACGAAATGTATTCGTTCCTCCTAAATTTCCGCTGCCGTGTTCCCGAATATCGATTCCATAACCAATTTTTCCAACAACAAGTGCAGATGGAATCGAGCCAAGTAAATAGGCAACGATAAATAAAAGATATGTAAGCATAAGTTCAGTCTCCTTTATTCAAATGTGTTGATAAAGGGTAAAAAGAGTTTTTCCCGTATATTGTACCACACATTTGTAAAGATCACATTTATTTTTTGTAAGATGAAATTTCGATTTGGAAATATGAGAAAAAAGATTCAATAGATCTTAAAAAAACTTTCACAAGAATGTTACATTTATCACAGATTTACTCTTACTATATGTTGTATCATTTTGATGGTAAATGAACTAGATGTTGTTGGGGGTTAAGGAATGAATCAAGAAATGAAAAAAAACAGTGAATATGATGAGAATCTAAAGGGGATTTTTGCGAAAATTGTTCATGCAAATGAACAAGATTTAATGCAAGAAAATGCGAATGTTGATGGTCGATCTCCAATGGGAATGATGGGGAAATTTGCTTCTGAGAGTGCAAGATATTATGCGATAGAACAATTACTTTCTGAGCCAGTGAAACAAGCAATTGATCAAAATATTTTATATCCACATGATTTAGACTTTTATGCAACAGGTACGACAACTTGTTCGCAAATACCGTTAGCGCAGATGCTTCAAAACGGGTTTCATACAGGTCACGGGCATATGCGACAGCCGCAAGATATTAAAAGTGCATTGGCGCTTTCTTCTATTATTTTTCAAGCAAATCAAAATATGCAGCATGGCGGACAATCATTTGCGCTGTTCGATGTGGATTTGGCGCCATATGTGAGAAAAACGTTTGAACGGAATAAAAAACGTTTAGCAACATATCCGTTAACAGCTGAGCAAATAGAAGAGTTTGCGTGGAAAGAAACAGAAAATGATACGTATCAAGCATGTGAGGCGTTTATTCATAATTCGAATAGCATGCATAGCAGAGGCGGGGGGCAAGTTCCGTTTATTTCAATTAATTACGGAACAGATACATCAAAAGAAGGAAGATTACTAATTAAACAATTATTACGAGCGACTCAAGCTGGATTAGGAAAAGGAGAAACACCAATTTTTCCGATTCAAATCTTCAAGTTGAAAAAGGGAGTAAATTTTGAAGAGAAAGATCCAAATTATGATTTGTTTGAATTAGCAATAGAAACGACAGCGAAACGATTATTCCCTAATTTCTCATTTTTAGATGCACCATTTAATGCGGCGTATTATGATGGGCGTCCTGAAAGTGAAGTGTGTTATATGGGTTGTCGTACGCGTGTAATGTCTAATATTCATGGGGAAGAAACTGCGATTGGAAGAGGGAATTTATCGTTTACCTCTATTAACTTAGTGAAATTAGCATGTATTAGTGGATCAAAAGAAGCGTTTTTTGAAGCTTTAAATTATTATCTTGATCTAGGTATTGATCAATTGTTAGAAAGACTTTCCTATCAAGCAACGAAAAAAGCAAGAGATTTTCAATTTTTATATTCTCAAGGAGTATGGCGCGGCGGTGAAAAACTGCAACCTGAGGATGCTGTTGCTGAAATTTTAAAACAAGGTACATTAAGTATAGGTTTTATTGGCCTTGCGGAATGTTTAGTTGCTTTAACAGGAAAACATCATGGAGAAGACGTAGAATCATGGAAGCTTGGTTATGAAATTATCGAATATATGAGAAAGAAAATGGATCAAGCAACAGAGGAACATCAATTGAATTTCTCATTAATTGCAACTCCGGCAGAAGGATTATCTGGGAAATTTGTCAAAAAAGATCGAGCTGAATTTGGAACAGTTACAGGTGTAACAGATCATAATTATTATACAAATTCATTCCATATTCCTGTTTATTATCCTATTCAAGCAATTGATAAAATTCGTTTAGAAGGACCGTTTCACGCGCTTTGTAATGGTGGTCATATTACGTATATTGAATTGGACGGAGCGGCTATTCATAATCAAAAAGCATTACAGCAAATTGTGAAGGCAATGGCCCAGTATGGCGTAGGATATGGATCTATTAATCACCCGGTTGATCGCTGTAAATGTTGCGGTTATCACGGGATAATTAGTAATGAATGTCCAAGCTGTGGGAATGAAAATGAACATGATTTTGAAAGAATTCGCCGCATCACAGGATACCTTGTAGGAGATATGTCAAAGTGGAACAGTGCGAAGCGTAGTGAAGAAAAGGAACGGGTGAAACATTCATGAGAGTAATGAACATCATTCATGATAGTGTGGTAGATGGAGAAGGATTGCGGACAGTCGTATTTTTTGCAGGCTGTCCGCATCGTTGTTTTGGCTGTCATAATCCACAGTCTTGGAATATTGGTAATGGAACTGAGATGACAAAAGAGGAAATAATAAAAGAGATTGAAAAAAATCCCCTTACAGATGTAACATTTTCAGGTGGGGATCCCTTTTTTCAAGCCAGTGAAATAAAAGAGTTAGCAAAAAACGTGAAAGATTTACAAAAAAATTTATGGATTTACACAGGTTATACGTTTGAAGAGATACAGAATTCACAAAATAATGATATGATAGAGTTGTTGCACTATGCTGATGTGCTAGTAGATGGAAGATTTGAGCTAGAGATGCGAGATCTCACCCTGCCGTTTCGTGGGAGCTCGAATCAACGTATTATTCGATTGAAAGAGTAAAAGGACGGGATAGGATTGAATAAAACAGTTTTACTTGTTGAAGATGAAAGAAGATTACGAGAAATTGTTAGTGATTATTTTCGTAATGAAGGCTTTGAGGTGATCGAAGCGGAAGATGGCAAGCAAGCATTAGAACTGTTTGCAGACCACACTGTGGATTTAATTATATTAGATATAATGCTACCAGAAATTGACGGTTGGTCTGTATGTAGACGTGTAAGAAAAGAATCAGCTGTACCAATCATTATGCTGACAGCTCGTTCAGATGAAGATGATACTTTACTTGGTTTTGAATTAGGAGCAGATGAATATGTAACAAAACCGTTTAGTCCGAAGATTTTAGTTGCTCGTGCCAAGACATTGCTAAAACGTGCAGACGGTGCAGTAGGCCAAGCGGAAGAAAACATGCTCTCGCTTGCTGGTATCGATGTGAATCGTTTGTCGCGTACGGTAACGGTAGATGGAGAAGAAGTAATATTAACACATAAAGAATTTGAGCTACTTGTTTATTTGATGGAGAATAAAGGAATTGTATTATCTCGCCAGCATTTATTAGATCAACTTTGGGGATATGATTATTTCGGAGATGATCGTACAGTAGACACACATATTAAAAAACTTCGTAATAAGTTAGGCGATAAGGCAACACATATTAGTACAGTTATCCGTGTAGGATATAAATTCGAAGAGTAAAATATCGGTTCCCATTTAAGCAACTTTATATTCATTGCATGTACAATTTTTTGTATATGTGTCTACAATGAATATGGTAGTATTTTTTTGTTTGGATTTCACGATGAGTTCACAGAAAGGACACACATCGTGTTTATACTAAAAATACGATTTCAGCAGAGAGGGGATAAGGAAATTATGGGATACTATGATCAAACAGAAACGAATGAAACTCGTACGGAAATTGGAAAATCACGCAGTAAAAAAGGATATTTTTTCACAGGGGTTGTTGGTGCTGTGATCGGTGCTGTTACAATCAGCGTTGCAGCTCCATATATGCCTTGGACAAATAACAGTGTCGTTTCACAATCTAAAATAGAGGGAACAGCGGTTCCAGTTGTGAATAAAACAAAAGGTGAAACGGACCTTCCTGGTATGATTGAAGGAGCAAAAGAAGTAGTTGTCGGTGTAATTAACTTTCAAAAAAGTGTAGATCCATTTTCCGCTGATCCACAAGGGCAAGAATCTGAGGCTGGATCAGGATCAGGTGTGATTTATAAAAAAGTTGGAAATAAAGCACTGATTGTAACGAATAACCACGTTGTAGATGGTGCGAATAAATTAGAAGTAAAGTTAAGCAATGGAACAAAGGTTGAAGCGAAGTTAGTAGGGAAAGATCCATGGTTAGATCTAGCTGTCGTTGAGATTGATGGAAAAAATATTAATAAAGTTGCAACTTTAGGAAATTCAGATAAAATCCGTGCGGGAGAATCTGCAATTGCGATTGGTAATCCGCTTGGCTTCGATGGAAGTGTAACAGAAGGGATTATCAGTAGTAAAGACCGTGAAATTCCAGTTGATATTAACGGGGACAAACGTCCTGATTGGCAAGCGCAAGTAATTCAAACGGATGCAGCGATTAACCCAGGGAATAGCGGCGGTGCACTATTTAATCAAAATGGTGAAGTAATCGGTATTAACTCTAGTAAAATTGCACAGCAAGAAGTAGAAGGAATTGGCTTTGCGATTCCAATCAATGTGGCAAAACCAGTTATTGATTCCCTTGAAAAATTTGGTGAAGTAAAACGACCTGTAATGGGTGTTGGAGTAAGGGGTCTTGAGGAAATTCCAAGCTATGCATTAAGTCAATTAAAATTACCGAAAGATGTAACAGGTGGGGTTCTGTTAGCACAGGTTGATCCAGCATCACCAGCAGAAAAAGCAGGATTGCAAAAATATGATATTGTTGTTGGCTTTGATGATCAAAAAATAGAAAATGCAGTACAATTCCGTAAATACTTATATGAGAAGAAAAAAGTTGGCGATAAAATCGAAGTAACAGCGTACCGAAATGGTGAGAAAATAAAGAAAACAGTTACATTAGCTGATAATGCTAATAAGAATTAATAAAGAAAGTCTCTTTCATGTTGAAAGAGACTTTCTTTATCGGCTATACTAAATGAACAGGAGGGATTACATATGACAATTGAAAATCCAACTCGTACGGAAATTGGAGAGATTTTAAAAAATAGTAAGACGATTGCAGTTGTCGGATTATCCGATAATCCAGAACGTACTTCTTATATGGTGTCAAAAGCGATGCAAGATGCAGGATACCGGATTATTCCTGTTAACCCAACGGTAGATACTGTATTGGGAGAAAAGGCGGTTAAATCGCTAACGGAAATAAAAGAACGTGTTGATATCGTCAATGTATTTCGTCGTTCTGAATTTTTAATGGATGTTGCAAAAGAGTTTGTGCAGATTGAAGCGCGCACATTTTGGGCACAATTAGGTTTACAAGACGAAGAAACATATCATTTTTTGAAAGAAAAAGGCTATACTGTCATTATGGATCGCTGCATTAAAGTTGAACATGCAATGACAAGATAAGGTTTATTTGTGAAGTGTATTGAATTCCTATTCATAATAATAGGGAAAAGCAGATGAACGAGGTGTTCATCATGAAGTTTTTTAAAGGTTGTTTGTGGGGATTGCTGCTTGTCACTCCATTTTGGATAATTATCATTTTGTTGATTATAAAATGGTGGAGTATGTAGTTGTTTTGGAATACATATCCATGTTTCGTTGACAAACGATTACTTTTCTGAAATAGTAGCGTAGAGGAATCCTTGTGACAAACAAGGATTTTTCTTATGAAAATAGTATATAAAAGACATAACGTGACTTGCCAAAAGTAAGGGAAAGGCGTTATTCTATAATAAAGAACATATGTTCTGATTTTTAGATAGGAAGGGGCAAGGAGTTTGGCTAAGCGTCAGTTTCAATATGATGAAGATGCAATTCAAGTGCTAGAGGGGCTTGAAGCCGTTCGGAAACGCCCGGGTATGTATATCGGGAGTACGGATAGCCGTGGATTACATCATTTAGTATATGAGATCGTAGATAACTCCGTTGATGAAGCATTAGCGGGATTTGGCGATGAAATTAAAGTGATCATACATAAAGATAATAGTATAAGTGTAGTAGATAAAGGGCGCGGTATGCCGACAGGAATGCATAAGCTTGGAAAGCCAACACCAGAAGTTATTTTAACTGTACTTCATGCTGGGGGTAAATTTGGGCAAGGCGGTTATAAAACGAGCGGTGGCTTGCATGGTGTTGGTGCCTCAGTTGTAAATGCACTGTCTGAATGGCTTATTGTTACAATTAAACGAGATGGTTACGTATATGAACAACGCTTTGAAAATGGAGGTGTTCCAGTTACAACGCTTGAGAAAATTGGAAAAGCGAAAGATGCCGGAACAACAATTCATTTTAAACCAGATCGAACAATTTTTAGCACAACGAATTATAACTATGAAACGTTATGTGAAAGATTACGTGAATCAGCATTTTTATTAAAAGGTATGAAAATTGTACTTCAGGACAAACGTAACGATTTGGAAGATGTTTTTCATTATGAAACGGGAATTGAAGCATTTGTTTCATATTTAAATGAAGAGAAAGACTCTTTACACCCAGTTGTATATTTTACTGGAGAGCAAAACGGAATAGAAGCAGAATTAGCTTTTCAATTTAATGATGGGTATTCTGAAAACATTCTTTCCTTTGTGAATAATGTGCGTACGAAAGATGGCGGTACGCACGAAGCCGGGTTTAAAACAGCGATGACTCGTGTCTTTAACGAATATGCACGTAAAGTTTCTTTGTTAAAAGAAAAAGATAAAAATTTAGAAGGAACAGATATTCGTGAAGGATTAGCTGCAATTGTTTCTATTCGTGTTCCAGAAGAACTGCTTCAATTTGAAGGGCAAACGAAAGGAAAACTTGGAACAAGTGAAGGCCGTTCAGCAGTTGATGCTGTTGTATCAGAGCACTTAGCGTATTTTTTAGAAGAAAATCCAGATGTGGCAACGCTTCTTGTGAAAAAAGCAATCAAAGCAGCGCAAGCACGCGAGGCAGCACGAAAGGCGCGTGAAGAAGCACGAAGCGGTAAGAAGAAAAAACGTTCAGAAGGCACATTAAGTGGTAAGCTGACACCAGCACAATCACGTAATCCGCAAAAGAACGAGCTATATTTAGTAGAGGGCGATTCTGCAGGTGGTTCTGCAAAGCAAGGTCGTGATCGTCGTTTCCAAGCTGTTCTGCCACTTCGCGGTAAAGTAATTAATACAGAGAAAGCAAAACTAGCGGATATTTTCAAAAATGAAGAGATTAATACGATTATTTATGCGATTGGCGGCGGTGTTGGATCGGAATTTTCAGTTGAAGATATCAATTATGACAAAATTGTTATTATGACCGATGCTGATACAGATGGAGCACACATTCAAGTGCTGCTATTAACATTCTTCTATCGTTATATGAAACCACTTATTGAAGCTGGGAAAGTATTCATTGCACTTCCTCCTTTATATAAAGTAAGTAAAGGAACAGGAAAGAAAGAAGTCATTGAATATGCTTGGTCAGATGAAGAGTTAGATGGCGTTATAAAGAAGGTTGGTAAAGGTTATACAATTCAGCGTTATAAAGGTCTTGGTGAAATGAATGCAGATCAATTATGGGAAACAACGATGAATCCAGAGACGCGCACATTAATCCGCGTGAAAATTGATGATGCTGCAAGAGCAGAACGCCGCGTGACAACATTGATGGGGGATAAAGTAGAGCCCCGCCGCAAATGGATTGAACGCAATGTTCAGTTTGGTATGCAAGAAGAAGGTAATATTCTAGAAAATGAAATGATTATGGCAACGGAGGTGGAATAACATGCAGGCAGAGAAGTTTCATGACCTCCCGCTTGAAGATGTGCTCGGCGACCGCTTTGCACGTTATAGCAAATATATTATTCAAGATCGTGCGCTTCCAGATGCGCGCGACGGTTTAAAACCAGTACAACGCCGTATTTTATATTCCATGTATGTGGAAGGAAACGTGCACGATAAACCATTTCGTAAATCTGCAAAAACAGTTGGTAACGTAATTGGTAATTATCATCCCCACGGTGATTCTTCCGTGTATGAAGCAATGGTACGTTTAAGCCAAGATTGGAAAGTACGAAACGTATTAGTTGAAATGCATGGAAATAATGGTAGTGTTGACGGTGATCCGGCAGCAGCAATGCGTTATACAGAGGCTCGTTTATCACCGATTGCTTCTGAGTTATTGCGTGATATTGATAAAGAAACAGTGGAATTTGTTTCAAACTTTGATGATACAAGTGAAGAGCCAGTTGTATTACCAGCTATGTTTCCCAACCTTTTAGTGAACGGATCTACGGGAATTTCAGCTGGTTATGCAACTGAAATTCCACCGCATCATCTTGGAGAAGTTATTGATGCGACGATGCTGCGCATTGATAAACCAAACTGTAATGTTGATGATTTATTAACAGTCATCAAAGGGCCAGATTTTCCAACAGGCGGAATTATTCAAGGCCTTGATGGTATTAAGAAGGCATATGAAACAGGAAAAGGAAAAATCATCATTCGCGGAAAAGCAGAAGTGGAAACAATTCGCGGTGGAAAACAGCAAATTGTTATTACAGAAATTCCTTATGAAGTAAATAAAGCAAATCTTGTCAAGAAGATGGATGAACTTCGTTTAGATAAGAAATTGGATGGAATTGCTGAAGTACGTGATGAAACAGATCGTACAGGTCTTCGAATTGTCATTGAATTGAAAAAAGATGCAAATGCAGAAGGTATTTTAAATTATTTATATAAAAATACAGAACTACAAATACCATACAATTTCAATATGGTAGCGATTTATAATCGCCGTCCAACCTTGATGACACTTCCTAAAATTTTAGATTCTTATATTGGACATCAGAAGGAAGTCGTAACACGACGCTCACAGTACGAATTAAGAAAAGCAGAGACACGTCAACACGTTGTTGAAGGTTTAATGAAAGCTCTCTCTATTTTAGATGAAGTCATTGCGACAATTCGTGCTTCAAAAGATAAGCGTGATGCGAAAGATAACTTAATTGCAAAATTCTCATTTACAGAAGTACAAGCAGAAGCAATTGTGTCGCTTCAATTGTACCGTTTAACAAATACAGATATTACAGCTCTGGAAAAAGAAGCTGATGAATTACAGAAAAAAATTACAGAATTGCAAGCCATTCTACAAAGTGAGAAGAAGCTCCTTCAGGTCATTAAAACAGATTTGAAGAGGGTCAAGAAAACGTATAGTAACGATCGCCGTTCTGTTATTGAAGAAAAAATTGAAGAGATTAAAATTGACGTTGAAGTCATGATTCCACAAGAAGATGTGATTGTGACAGTAACGAAGGAAGGGTATGTAAAGCGCACAAGTTGGCGTTCTCATAATGCTTCCAATGGAAAAGATTTTGGTATGAAAGAAGGCGATTTATTATTAGATCGCTTTGATACGAATACGACGGAAACAATTCTCTTATTTACAAACAAAGGGAATTATATTTATCTTCCAGTTTACGAAATGCCAGATATTCGTTGGAAAGACTTAGGACAGCACGTTGCGAATATTGTCTCGCTTGACCGTGATGAAACGCTCGTCTTTGCAACTGTTGTTCCAAATTTTGAGGAAGAGAAGCGATTTATTACGTTTGTTACTAGAAATGGCATGATTAAGAAAACCGAATTGAATCAATATAAAGTGCAGCGTTATTCACGTGCATTTGTTGCGGTTAATGTAAAGAAAGATGATGAAGTCGTCGATGTTTTTGTTACAGATGGAACGCAAGATATTCTTCTTGCTACGCACGGTGCATATGCACTTGTTTTCAATGAAGAAGAAGTGAGTCCAGTTGGTGTACGGGCAGCTGGTGTAAAAGGAATGAATGTGAAAGAAGATGACTATGTTGTATGCAGTCTTCCTATAAATCATGAGAAAGATCAGCTCGTTCTTGTTACACAACGAGGCGCAGTAAAACGATTAAAAGCAGCAGAAATTGAAAAATCGACAAGAGCAAAACGAGGTCTTGTTATCTTTAAAGAATTGAAAAAGAATCCATATCGCATTGTCGGTGTGGAAGTCGTTCGAGATGATGAAATAGTTTGTATGCGGACAGAAAAACAAATGATAGAAGAAATTAATCCGCAAACACTTCGAAATAAAGATCGTTATAGTAACGGAAGTTTATTAATAGATGTAAGCGATGTTGGTCTTGTTGTGGAAACGTGGCCGCAGAAAAAAGAACAATAAGAAAACGCCCGATTCATTATATGAGTCGGGCGTTTTTGTCTAAATTTGTCTGAGGAATAGTAGTTGTATAAATAAGACACTTCCATTATTATTTAACTAAATATTTTAAATGTTCAGAAAAATAAGATTGGGGTATATGGGTGATAAAACAGAAGAATCTTGCTTTTGTTCTTTCGGCAGTGTGTATGTTTGGTTTATTAACAGGATGCAGTGGTAAAACAAATGGTAATGCCGATACAGCAAGTACGGGAGGTGGTGGTGGAAAGGTCATAAAAATTGCGACGCAATCACCGCTCTCTGGTGGTTCTGCAACACAAGGAGAAGCAATTAAACTTGGTGCACAATTGAAAATAGAAGAACAAAAAGAAGAGTTTAAAAAATTAGGGTATGAATTAAAGCTTGTGCCATATGATGATCAAGCTGATCCGAAAAAAGGTGTTGCGAACGCGCAGATTATTGGTGCTGATAAAGAAATACTCGGTGTCGTTGGACATATGAATTCAGGAGTTGCAATTCCATCTTCTGAAGTGTATGAAAAAAACAATGTTGTTATGGTATCACCTACAAATACTGCTGTTGAAGTAACGGATCGTAATTTAAAAGTAGTAAATCGTATATGCACAAGAGATGATTTTCAAGGTCCTGCCGGGGCAGAGTTTGCATTGAAAACCCTGAAGGCAAAAAGCGTTTTTATTATTGATGATAAAACAGCTTATGGAACAGGTTTAGCTAAAGCATTTAAAACAGAAGTTGAAAAATTAGGTGGAACAATTGCAGGTTATGAATCTATTACGGTCGGGGAGAAAGATTTTAATGGTGTGTTAAATAAAGTACTCGCGAAAAAACCGGATTTAATTTATTTTGGTGGTCTATATGCAGAAGGTGGACTGCTAGTAAAGCAAGCGCGTGAAAAAGGTCTTACGATTCCGTTTATGGGCGGTGATGGCATGGATTCAGCAACGATGGTAGAAATTGCAGGTAATTCTATCGAGAATACGTATTACACTTCTATCGCTGCTGATCCGAAAACAACGGAAAAAGGAAAGAAGTTTGCAGGTGATTATAAGAGCAAATTTAATAAAGAGGTAGAAGGATATTCGGCTTATGGATATGACGCTGCGGGTGTACTACTGCAAGGAGTGAAAGATGCAATTAAAGCAAATAACAATAAAATGCCAACAAGGGAACAAGTGCGTGACACTGTTCGGAAAACAAATAATTTTGGAGGAGTGGTAACAAACGTAGGTTTTGATAGCAAGGGTGATAATAAATTTGCAAAAGTATATATTTATAAATTTGCAGAGCAAAAATATCCAGGAAGACAAGAAGGAGAAGTAGAGAAAAAGTAAGGTGATAGGGGTACGGTGCTTATGTTCCGTACCTTTTTTAGAGAAAAATAAAGGGGAGGAATTTCTATGTTCGGAGAAATAATGCATACACTTCCTCAAGTGCTAATTGACGGATTAACACTTGGTGCAGTGTATGCGGTTATCGCATTAGGATATACGATGGTATATGGAATATTAGAACTTATCAATTTTGCTCATGGAGAAATTTTTATGACGGGTGCTTTTATTGGTACAACAATTTTCCTTGTTTTTATGGGGTTTGGCCTAATGCCAGCTATGCCGGCTTTGCTAGCATTGTTACTTGTTTTAGTTGCAACATCTCTTATAACAGGTTTTCTTGGGATGGGCATTGAAAGGGTTGCGTATCGACCGCTTCGGAAAGCACCGAAACTTATTACGTTAATCACAGCAATTGGTGTTTCTTTTCTACTGCAAGATATCGTTCGCTTTATCGCTGAATTAAAAAAAGGAAATTACATTATAACAGGTCCTACTTTATTCAATGATCAAATTACGGTACAGGCTTCAGCAATCATCTCTTCTTTTAATAACGCTAAGCTTAAAACATCTTCACTTATTCTACTCGTTCTTGCGGTTATTATGATGTTCTCTTTAGACTTTTTCATCAATAAAACAAAGTGGGGTATGGCGATGCGTGCTGTTGCACAAGATCGTGATACTGCTTCATTAATGTCAGTAAATGTGAATAAGGTGATTTCTCTTACGTTTTTTATCGGTTCCGCACTTGGCGGAGCAACAGGCGTACTGTTTGCTGTGCAATATGGAACAATAGACCCGTACATTGGCTTTATTTTAGGATTAAAAGCTTTTACGGCAGCTGTTTTGGGGGGGATTGGTAATATTCGAGGTGCGATGGTTGGCGGTATATTGCTTGGATTATTAGAAATGTTCGCTGCTGCAAATTTATCCATTTTATCTTCTGGAATATTGGGAGCTGAATATAAGGATGTTTTTGCCTTTGGAATTTTAATTCTCGTTTTAATTTTTAAACCAGAAGGCATTTTCGGCAAAGCAGTTGCCGAGAAAGTGTAGGTGATGATAATGAAAAAATGGTTAGAAATGATAAGGAAAAACACGAAGATGCAACTTATACTATTAGTCCTTTATATGGGGATAACTGCTGCAAGTTTATATTTTGCACAAAAGTCAGTAACGGCATTTCTACTATTATTATTGTCTCTTTTATTATTGTATTATACAAATTTACACAGTAAATGGAAATGGTTAGTAGGGTTATTTGTGTTAGTTATATTACTCCCATTCACAGCAAGCGGTGGTCCTGCTTACCAATCTTATATGGAAGTGGCGACATTAGTTGGAATTTATATAGCAATGGCGCTAGGGTTAAATATCGTTGTTGGGTTTGCAGGATTGCTAGATTTAGGATTTGTCGCCTTTTTTGCAATAGGAGCTTACACATACGGTATTTTTGCAACAGCTCAAGCAAATAACTTTATGCCATTTGGTCACTACCCATTGTCAGGAGAAAGCTTTTGGATGTTTATTTTACTAGGTGGTTTGATTGCAGCGGTATTTGGAGTTTTGCTTGGCATCCCGGTGTTGCGTGTGAAAGGTGATTACTTAGCGATTGTGACACTTGGATTTGGGGAGATTATCCGTATTATTTTTAATAATCTAGATAAACCGGTTAATATTACGAACGGTGCAATGGGCTTATCTTCCGTAAAACCACCTTCCTTATTTGGGTTTACATTTTTGCAATCGAGTCAAGTGTATTACATTGTACTCGGTATTTTATTACTCGTAATTTTTATTGTAAAACGACTAGAGTTTTCGAAAATAGGCCGTTCTTGGAAGGCAGTTCGTGAAAATGAAATTGCAGCCCAAGCGATGGGAATTCCGCTTGTGAAAACAAAGCTGCTAGCGTTTGCAATTGGTGCTTCATTTTCTGGAATGATGGGCGTTGTCTTTGCTGCAAAACAAACTTTTGTCGATCCAACAAGTTTTACATTACTAGAGTCAATTACCATTCTTGTTATGGTATTGCTTGGTGGTATGGGGAGTGTGCCCGGGGTTATTTTAGGAGCAGCTGTTATGACAATTTTAAATTTACAAGTACTTACTGAATTAACAAACTGGCTAAACCAATTAAACTTAAGTGGAACGGTTACGATCCCAGATGCACTTTCTCCAGCTAAAATGCAACGTTTCATCTTTGGAGGAATTCTAATTTTATTTGCCTTGTATCGACCACAAGGACTCATACCTGCGAAAAATCGAAAATTTAATGAAGAGCAGTTGAAAAAAGATAGGATAAAACAAATCGAGTCACAAACACAAAAAGAGAAAGTATTTGAAGCCTAGGGGGAAGAATATGGCGATTTTAACAGTTCAAAATATTACGAAGCGGTTTGATGGACTCGTTGCAGTAAAAAGTGTTGATATGAAAGTAAAAAAAGGATCCATTACAGCTGTAATTGGACCGAACGGAGCAGGAAAAACGACGTTTTTTAATATGGTAACAGGTGTATATAAGCCAGATGAAGGTGACATTCTGCTTGGAGAAGAAAAGGTAACTGGTTTAAAGCCGCATGATATTTCAAAGCATGGCATTGCTCGTACATTTCAAAATATTCGTCTTTTTAACAATATGACGGTACTTGAAAATGTAATGGTAGGACTTCACAATCATTTAAAAAGTAATCTTTTGGGGATTTTGTTACATTTTCCGGGGGTAAAGAGAGAAGAAGAACGAGCGCAGCAAAAAGCATATGGGCTTCTAGAATATGTTGGTTTAGCTCACTTATTAAATGAAGAAGCGCAAAATTTATCGTACGGGGCACAACGTCGCCTTGAAATTGCTAGAGCGCTCGCGGCGAAACCGCAAGTATTATTATTGGATGAGCCAGCAGCCGGAATGAATCCAAAAGAAACGAAGGAATTAACAGCTCTTATTTATCGAATGCGCGAAGAGCTAGACATAACAATTGTATTAATTGAACATGATATGAAACTTGTCATGGAGATTTCTGAGCATATCATTGTATTAGATCACGGTGAAAAAATTGCAGAAGGAAGACCGGAAGATATTCGTAACAATCCTAAAGTTATTGAAGCGTATTTAGGGAAAAGCGCAGTGTTAGAGAAGTAATACGAAATAAAGTAAAAAAATGATACAAAATTGTTCGAAAAAATAAAAAGGAGGGGAGTATTTTGTTAGAGCTTACAAATATCAATGCATATTATGGTGGTATTCACGCGTTAAAAGGTATTAATATTTCTGTCGGAAAAGGCGAAATTGTAACGCTTATTGGATGCAACGGGGCTGGAAAATCAACGACATTAAAGACGATTAGTGGCCTTGTTATACCGAAATCAGGAGAAATTTCGTTTGAGGGTAAACAAATTACGAAACAATCTCCGCACGTAACTGCTTTATCGGGGATTGCTCATGTACCAGAGGGAAGACGTATTTTTTCACGCCTCACAGTAAAAGAGAATTTGGAGATGGGAGCATTTTCAGTAAAGGATAAAAGAATAGTGAAGGAACGGATGGAGCGAATCTGTCACTATTTTCCAAAATTGAAAGAACGGCTAGAACAAAAGGGCGGTACGATGAGTGGCGGTGAACAGCAAATGCTTGCAATTGGACGTGCGCTCATGAGTCAGCCTCATTTACTTATGTTAGATGAACCTTCAATGGGACTTGCACCAATTATTGTTGAGCAAATCTTTGAAATTATTTCAGAGCTTAATAAAGAAGGGATGACGATTCTACTTGTTGAACAAAATGCGTATCAAGCGTTGCAAATTGCACATCGTGGATATGTGATTCAGACAGGGGAAATTAAAATGGTAGGAGAAGGAAAATCATTGATGCATAATGAATTTGTGAAAGAAGCGTATTTAGCATAATATGAGAGCTACCCTAGGCAGGGTGGCTTTTTTGTATGTTAATCTATATAAATCCATTTTAATTTTTCGACATATAATTTGCTGCTATGCAGAATACAGCATGACCGCTACTTGCTTTCTCCTTTTGTTGTAAACCTTGCATGTGGCAGAAAAAGGCCCTGCCCGCTTCTATGCATGGCCAGATGCTCTCGCCCGCCTAAAACGAAAGAGGATTGTTATGTCGATTTTTTAATTTGTATTTATATATGTTGCCATTATAAAATGCAAAACATTATGTAGAAAAAGGATAAGTTGATATAATGAAAGTTCATCATATTCCATACATAATTTGGAGGTATTTTATGAACAAAATCGGTGTTGGTATTGTAGGTTACGGCTTTTCTAGTACAACCTTTCATATTCCACTGCTACAAACAATTGAAGACTACGAAATTCGTGCGATTGTTTCTTCACAAGAAGAGAAAGTAAAAGCATCATTTCCACATGTAGAAGTTGTGACAACAATTGATGAGCTTATTATGCATGAGAACATAGATCTTATCATTATTACATCTCCTAATACAACGCACTTTGAATATGCAAAAAAAGCAATTCTTCATGGTAAACATGTTGTCGTTGAAAAACCTTTTGTTGTTACTGTTGAAGAAGGGGAAGAGTTGATTGTGTTAGCGAAGCAGCATGGCGTTGTGTTAAGTGTATATCATAACCGCCGCTTTGATAACGATTTCAGGACGATTCAAAAACTATTACAAGATAATAAAATTGGTAAAATTTATACGTATGAAGCTCATTTTGATAGATTTCGTCCGCATGTTCGTGATCGTTGGCGAGAGCATAAATTGCCAGGATCAGGAATACTGTTTGATTTAGGTTCACATCTCATTGATCAAGCGTTACATTTATTTGGGATGCCGGAAGCTGTTTATGCAGATGTTGTCAATCAACGTCCAGGGTCGCAAATAGATGATTATTTTCATATTATTCTTCATTATGAAGAAATGCGTGTTATTCTTCATAGCGGTAGTCACGTTAAATATGCAGGGCCACATTTTAGCATTCATGGTGAAAAAGGATCGATTGTTAAATATGGAATGGATTCTCAAGAAGAACAGCTAAAGGCAGGAAAGAAACCTGGTGATGAAGGATATGGAGAAGATGCTATGCATATGTATACTGTTCTTTCTACAGAGGAACAAGAAATTCATATTCCAACAGAAATAGGGTGTTATGAGAATTATTATAAAGGTGTCCGAAACGCGATAATGAAACGAGCAATGCCACCTGTTACAGCTGAGGAAGCTCTAAATGTGATTCGTGTTATTACAGCTTGTTTACAAAGTAGTCAGCAAGGAATGATAGTAAAATGGTAGAGTCAGTGTATACGCTGACTCTTTTTGTATGTTAGCAAATCATGTCAGAATTTTACGAGAAAACGCTAACGATTTTTATTGTGCAACCCTTATGTATAGATTAATATTTTAAATATTAAAAATATTACGAATTTAGGGGGAGTACGGTGAAGAAAAAGATATCGCTTTTGTTATCGGGTGTTTTATTAGCGGGAATGATGACAGGATGTACGAGTAAAGGAAATGATAATTCAGCTACTACGAAAAATGAAGCAAGGACAAATAAAGTAATTAAAATTGCTTCTGAATCGCCTCTTTCTGGTGGATCAGCTGCGTTTGGAGAATCCATTAAGCTTGGAACGCAAATTGCAGTAGATAAACAAAAAGAAGAGTTTAAAAAACTAGGTTTTGAATTGCAATTTGTGCCGCAAGATGATCAAGGTGACCCGAAAAAAGGGGTTGCTAATGCTCAGTCTGTCGCGGCTGATAAAGAGGTATTAGGCGTTGTCGGACATTTAATGTCAGGTGTATCTATTGCCGCTTCTGAAACATATGAGAAAGCAAATCTTGTTATGGTATCACCATCAAGTACGGCAGTTGAATTAACAGAACGTGGATTAAAAACTGTTGCACGCCTTGTTGCAAGAGATGATTTCCAAGGTCCAGCAGCGGCGAAATATGCGCTTGAAACAGTAAAGGCAAAAAATATTTTTGTAATTCAAGATAAAACCGCATATGGTACAGGGTTAGCCGACGCATTTAAAAAAGAAGCAGAAAAGCTAGGCGCAAAAATTGTCGGCTATGAAGGGATTACAGTTGGTGAAAAAGATTTTAGTGGTGTATTAAACCAAGTTGTCGCGAAAAAGCCGGACCTTGTGTATTTTGGTGGTATGTATTCAGAAGGATCCGTTTTAGTAAAACAAGCACGTGAAAAAGGAGTTACAGCGCCAATTATGGGCGGTGACGGTATTGATTCTCCAACAATGGCAGAAGTTGCAAAAGACGGATTAAAAGATACGTATTATACAACAGTAGCGACAGCACCAACAGTAACAGAGAAAGGGAAAACATTTGTAACAGAATATAAGGAGAAGTTTAAAAAAGATGTGGAAGCATACTCTGCATATGGATATGATTCAGCTGGCGTTATTTTACAAGGAATTAAAGATGCTATTAAGAAAAATGATGGTAAGTATCCAACACGTGAACAAGTACGCGATGCGGTTCGGGCTATAAAAGAATACGATGGAGTTATTACGAAAGTAGCTTTCGATGATAAAGGTGATAACAAATTTGCCAAAGTTTACATTTATAAGTATGAAGGTGCGAAATATCCAGGAACGCAAGAAGGGGAGATAAGTAAATAATGAAAAAAAACCCGGCATCTACCGGGTTTTTAGTTTGGATTAGAAAGTCCATAGAAAAACATCGTGAGGATTTCTTTTGTTTGCTGTTCACGATTTTGACCGACTATGTGTGTAACGAATTGATCACTTACCTTAGAAAACGCATTGATATATAACAAAATCATATCTTTTGAAAGATTTGGATTAATTTCTTTTTTCTGTTGCGCTTCTTCAATAAAGCGAAGAAAAAGGGGAAGCGCTTTTTCATTTTGATATGTAAATAGAAAATTACGCAATTCTTCATCCGTTTGCATTGCTTGTTCAATCATTTCAGGATGTAAACGGTGTATACTTTGTAATTTTCGAGTCATAATACGATGCATTTTTTCTTGAAAAGATAAGTCGCTCGTTAGCAACTCTTCATAATAATGGACCTCTTGAATTGTAAACTCTTGAATGAGTTCGCGAAATAAAGCATCTTTACTCCCAAAATGATTATAAATTGTAACTTGCGAAACCTTTGCTTGTTTTGCAATATCTTCTATTTTTACATCTTTATACCCATATTTAGAAAATAACTCTAAGGCAGCGGCTTTAATGGCTTGTTTTTTCTTTTTTTTCACCTTTTCGAAACCGTTCATATTCAATCACCTCCACTTAAATATACAAGATAATACGAATAGAAACAACAATTTTGAAATATAGGCTTTATTAAACTTCAAAAAATATTGATTACTTTGTGATGGAGGAGTATAATAATTTTGAAATATGATATATTAAATATTTCAAAAAGGGGTGATTTTATGTTAATTGTTCAAAATGTAATGAAACAATTTTCAAACGGAAAAGGTTTATTCGATGTTTCATTTCAAGTAAAAGAAGGGGAAGTATTTGGTTATTTGGGACCAAATGGAGCTGGAAAATCAACAACAATTCGCAATTTAATGGGCTTTATACAACCTACTTCTGGAACAGCGACGATTTTTGGACTCGATTGTTGGAAAGAAGCAGCAAAAATTCAAAGAAGTGTTGGTTATTTACCAGGAGAAATTTCTTTTATAGAAGGAATGAACGGACTGGAATTTTTACAACTTATGCAAGGAATGCGTGGGATGAAAAATAATGGCCGCCGTGATGAATTAATTGAACGCTTTCAGTTTGATGTGAAAACACCTATTCGAAAAATGTCTAAAGGAATGAAGCAAAAGGTAGGGATTGTAGCAGCATTTATGCATGATCCTGAAGTACTCATTTTAGATGAACCGACTTCAGGTTTAGATCCGCTCATGCAGCAGTTATTTGTAGATCTTATATTAGAAGAAAAACAAAAAGGGAAAACCATTTTTATGTCTTCCCATATTTTCACAGAAATTGAGCGAACATGCGATCGAGTGGGGATTATTAAAGAAGGACGATTACTAACGGTTGAAAATATTCATGATTTGCGAGCGAAACAACGGCAGGTTATTGATGTGACAGTATCTTCGCACGAAGAATTGCAATCATTAAAGAAAACGGCGTTGCAAATTCAGAATGTGCAAGGGAATACAGCTTCTATTATTGTACAGGGAAATTATAATGAACTTCTTCAAACATTGGCGCAGCATAATGTAATTGGTTTTCAGGTGAGAACAATGGATTTAGAAAATATCTTTATGCATTATTATGATGCGGAAGGAGAAAATCGATTATGAGTAAAGCGTTATTTGTTGCTAGTTTAAAAGCAAATGCGAAAATGATTTTGAACTATGCAGTTGGTTCCGTTCTTTATTTATGGTTACTCATTTGGATCTTTCCATCGTTTTCATCTGTAAAGGGAATAGATGAAATAATGAAAGCGATGCCTAAAGGGGTTTTAAAAGCAGTAGGGTTCGAAAAAGGGATTGAACAATTGAATGACTTTTTAGCTGGAGAATATTATGGTTTAATCTTTGTTTTGCTCTTAATGGTATATAGTATTTTAGCATCAACACAACTTGTTGCTCATCTAGTTGATAGAGGATCAATGGCTTATTTATTATCTACATCTGTTTCGCGCACAAAGGTAATTTTGACACAAGCATCTGTCTTAATCATTGGACTATTTACAATCGTCATGGTTACTTATCTTGGCGGTTTAGTCGGGGCAGAATGGTTAATTGAAAAAGTATCCCTTGATAAAGTGCTATTTTTAAAACTCAATTTTCTTGGCGGACTTGTATTTCTTGTTATTTGTGCCTATTCATTTTTCTTTTCTTGCTTACTGAATGATGAAAAGAAAGCGTTAAGTATTTCTACAGGTATAACAGTATTATTTTATGGATTAGATATGCTAGGGAAATTGAGTGAGAAATTGGAATGGATGAGAAATCTATCTATATTTAACCTATATCGTCCACAAGAAATTGTGGATGGAACTTATAACATATGGCCACCAAGCATTGGTTTACTTGCAGCATCTTGTATTCTTTTTGCAATGGCTGTTATGCTGTTTAAGAGAAGAGATTTACCTTTATAAAGATGTTATGTAAACAGGATAAAAAATACAAACAACCTTATTTCACTATTCAACTGAGATAAGGTTGTTTTTTGATCTGTTATTCTTGTAATAACTGCTATATTTTCAAAATAGGAATGCTTGTTTCTAAGAATACTCATTTAAAATGATATATTCAAGTGGAACAAACGACATAAAAAACCTTTCTATTTAGGGGAGGACGAGAGCATCTGGTCGTGCATAGAAGCGGTCAGTTCCTTTTCCTACCACATGCGAGTACAGGTCATGTTGTATTCTGCATAGCGGCGACTTATATGTCAAAAAAATTAAAATGGATTTATAAAGTGAAAAAAAGAATAAGAAGTTGCTATTGTTGTGAGTAGTAAAAATGAGTTTGTCAGATAAAATATGAGAAAGTTCTTTCAGCGTTATGAGAGGAACAAAGGAGAAGGCCAAAAAGACGATGTGTATAAGAATACAATATTACCCAAATAATTGTTTTATATGAGTTTAACGAAGTAGTAATAAATAAAAGAGTTATAGCATCCATATAGTGAGGGGGGCTTTTTTTATAGTTTATTTCATAGAATGATTATAAATATTACTGTAATAAAATAATTTTTAGAATTTTCAATAATATAACTTTACAAAATAGAAAAAAACAGTAGAATATTAATTAATAGAAATTTCTGATAAATATATAGAGGTGTGAAAATATCAGAAAATTCACAATAATAAGTATTGTACATAAAAATTAGGGAGGGTACAAAATGAAAAAGATGAAAAAAATCACAGCTGTAGTAGCGCCAATGTTAGCGATGAGTGTGGCGCTAGCAGCATGTTCTGGGGCAGGAGACAAAAAATCAAGTACAGAGCCGAAAAATGGAGACAAAAAAACAGAGGGTAAGTTAGCGGCAAAGCAAGTGCTAAACTTAGTAGAGGCACAAGAAATTCCTTCAATGGATGTTTCAAAATCAACAGATACTGTTTCTTCACTTATCTTAGGGAATACGATGGAAGGTTTATATCGTCTTGATAAAGATAATAAGCCTGTTCCAGGCATTGCAGAATCTTATAAAAAGAGCGATGATGGTAAAAAATATACATTTAAACTTCGTAAAGATGCAAAATGGTCAAATGGAGACCCTGTAACAGCAAAAGACTTTGTCTTTGCATGGCAGCGTCTTCTAAATCCAAAAACAGCGGCTGAATATGCATTTATTGCATATGATTTGAAAAATGGAAAAGCGATTAACGAAGGAAAATTACCAGTTGACTCTTTAGGTGTAAAACCAGTAGATGATTACACATTAGAAGTAGAATTAGATAATCCTGTTCCATATTTCCTTGGCTTAACAGCATTTACGTCTTTCTTACCGCTAAATGAGAAAGTTGTAAAAGAACATGGAGATAAATACGGTTTGGAAGCTGATAAGATGGTTTATAATGGACCATTTAAAATGACAGAATGGAAGCATGAACAAGGCTGGAAATTACAGAAGAATGATCAGTATTGGGATAAAGCGACAGTTAAGTTGGATGAAATTAATTGGAGTGTTGTAAAAGAACAATCTACTCGTGTGAACTTGTATGAAAGCGGCCAACTTGATCGTGCTCTTTTAACAGCTGAATACGTTGATAAATATAAAGCAAATAAAGATGAATTTGGAACGCAGCTAGAACCGTCAACGTTCTTCTTACGTTTAAACCAAAAACGTAACGGTCAAGATACAGTATTTAAGAATAAGAAAGTTCGTGAAGCAATTGCAATGGCATTTGATAAAAAAGCATTAGCAAATGTAATATTAAATGATGGTTCTAAACCAGTAGATGCCCTGATTGCAGAAAAATTTGCTGCAGGCCCAGATGGAAAAGATTACCGTGAAACATTTAAATCTACTGGCATCAAAACTGATGTAAAGAAAGCGAAAAAAGTTTGGGAAGAAGCGAAAAAAGAATTAGGTAAAGAAGAAGTAACAGTTGAGTTCTTAAACTATGATACAGATAATGCAAAGAAAATTGGTGAGTACTTAAAAGAACAGCTTGAGAAAAACTTACCAGGTTTAAAAATTAATATAAAACTTCAGCCGTTTAAGCAAAAATTAAAATTAGAAACAGCGCAAGATTATGATCTGTCTTATGCAGGCTGGACCCCAGATTATGCGGATCCAATGACATTCTTAGATATGTTCCAAACGGGAAATCCACAAAACGAAATGAGCTATTCAAATGCGAAATATGATGAGATTATTAAGAAATCTCAAGGTGAATGGCTAACAGATCCGAAAAAACGTTGGGAAGAAATGGGGAAAGCTGAAAAAATCCTACTTGAGGATGAAGTAGCACTCGTACCGATGTTCCAAAACGGAAGATCATTCTTACAACGTCCTACTGTACACAATATTTATAAGCATAACGTTGGTAGCCAATACAGCTACAAATGGGCATATATCACTGAAAAAGAAGGTAAATAATCATTTGAAAAGAGGAGGATGCGATATCGTATCCTCTTTTCGCTGTGCATATTTTGAAGTGTGATGAATACATATGCAGTACGACACGAAATGGAAGTTTCACTTTATTATTTTATAGAATGATTATAAATATTACTGTAATAAAATAATTTTTTGATTTTTTTAATAATATTACTTTACAAAACAAAAAAAATTAGTAGAATATTAATTAATAGAAATTTTCTGATAACTGAATAGAAATAGAAAGTTATCAAAAACTTTCTCATAGGTAGTATCGTACATAAAATTAGGGAGGGTACAAAATGAAAAAGATGAAAAAAATCACAGCTGTAGTAGCACCAGTATTAGCGATGAGCGTGGCACTAACAGCATGTTCCGGGGCAGGGGACAAAAAATCAAGCACAGAACCGAAAAATGGGGACAAAAAAACAGAGGGTAAGTTAGCAGACAAGCAAGTATTGAATTTATTAGAAACACAGGAAATTCCATCTATGGATACTTCTAAAGCAACAGATCAAGTTTCGTTTCTTGTGTTAAACAACGTAATGGAAGGTTTATACCGCCTTGATAAAGATAATAAGCCAACTCCAGGTGCAGCAGAATCGCATGAAAAATCACCTGATGGAAAGAAATATACGTTTAAATTACGTAAAGATGCAAAATGGTCAAATGGCGACCCTGTAACAGCAAAGGATTTCGTTTTTGCATGGCAACGTCTATTAGATCCAAAAACGGCTGCTGAATATGCATTTATTATGTATGATGTGAAAAATGCAAAGGCAATTAATGAAGGAAAAGCACCGGCTGACTCGCTAGGAGCAAAAGCGATTGATGATTATACATTAGAGGTAGAGTTAGAAAATCCAATTCCATATTTTATTCAATTAACATCATTTGCTTCATTCTATCCATTAAATGAGAAAGTTGTAAAAGAAAAAGGCGATAAATATGCCTTAGAAGCTGACAGCTTAGTATACAATGGACCATTCTCTTTAGCTGAATGGAAGCATGAGCAAGGTTGGAAATATAAGAAAAATGATCAATATTGGGATAAGAAAACTGTGAAGCTAGAAGAAATTAATGTTAGTGTAGTTAAAGAGCTATCTACTCGTGTTAACTTATATGAGAGTGGCCAAGCTGACCGTGTTCTGTTAGCTGCGGAATATGTTGATAAATATAAAGGAAACAAAGATGAGTTCAATACAGAGTTAGATCCGTCAACATTCTTCATACGCCTAAATCAAAAACGTGGCGGTCAGGATACACCACTGAAAAATACGAAGCTTCGTCAAGCAATTGCAAAAGGCGTTGATAAAAAGGGATTAGCGAATGTTATTTTAAATGACGGCTCTAAGCCAGCGGACTTCCTTGTGCCAAGAGAGCTCACAACTGGTCCAGATAAAAAAGATTTCCGTGATACATTCGGCGGTTCTATTAAAGATGTAGCATATGATGCAAAAGAAGCGAAAAAGCTTTGGGGAGAAGCGAAGAAAGAATTAGGTAAAGACGAAATTACACTTGAATTATTAAACTATGATACTGATAATGCGAAGAAAATCGGTGAGTACTTAAAAGCACAATTAGAGAAAAACATGCCAGGTTTAAAAGTTAACTTGAAAAACCAACCGTTTAAACAAAAGTTAAAGTTAGAAACAGATCAAGATTATGATATCGCTTATGGTGGTTGGGGACCAGACTATCCAGATCCAATGACATTTATTGATCTGTTCGAAACAACAAACTCTCATAACCAAATGAGTTACTCAAATAAAGAGTATGATGAAATCGTGAAAAAAGGTAAAAAAGAACTATTAACTGATGTGAAAACTCGTTGGGAACAGCTTGGAAAAGCGGAGAAAATCTTACTTAAAGATGCAGCAATTGCACCGCTATTTCAACGTGGTAACTCTTTCTTAGTACGTCCGTACGTACATGACATCGCTTCTCACACTTTTGGCGGCGATTTCAGCTATAAATGGGCATATATTACTGAAAAAGACAATAAAAAATAAAAGTCAGCCACAAAGAGGATACAATACAGCAGTCTGCTAAAAAGTCCTAATAGTTTAAAAAGTGATAGCTTTCTCGATGAAAATGAGGAAGCTATCACTTTTTTATGTATAAATGGTTGTATTCCTTCTAGGTAGTGTCATGGATGATCTCGAAACAATAATTTCGTAACCTTTTTTCTTTGTGCACATTTTGAAGCGTGATGAATACATATGCAGTACTACAATAAAACAAAACTTTCATCGATTTATTTTTTATTATTTTATTTAATTTCATTGCCAAGTATAAGATAGAAGGAGATATTTATGAAACAATGTTCTTATTTAGATTTCCTTGCCGCATTTGGTGTTGGCAGTGCACATCCAGGAGGTTTTACAGTAACAAAGCAGTTATTAGCGCAGTTTTCATTAGGACCGTATACAAAGTTATTGGAAATTGGGTGCGGAACGGGCAGGACAGCCTCTTATATTGTGAAACAATATGGCTCGGTGGTAAGTGCAGTTGAAATGAATGAAACGATGGTTCAAAAAGCAAGAAAGAGATGGAATAAAGATGGAGTAAATATTGAACTCATAAAAGGAAGTATAGAGGCACTAACGTTTCACGATGAAGTGTTTCATATTGTATTAGGAGAATCTGTTCTTGCTTTTACGAATAAAAGGAAAGCGATAGATGAATGTTATCGTGTCTTACAACGCGGCGGGGTACTTCTTGTTAGTGAAGTGGTAACTGAGCAACACCTATCAGTACATGAGGAAGAACAGATTATAGCTTTATATGGAATGGAACAACTATTAACAGAGCAGGAATGGATAGCACTCTTTCAAGAAGCACAATTTACAACAGTGCGTGTGCTTGGAGGCGGAACTATTGCAGAGACGATTTCTGCACACATAGAACAACCAGAGTGGGATATATCAGATTTTATTTCACAAGATTTGTATGAGGCGTGGATCTCGCATGAACAAATTTTACAGCAATATAAGCATAGATTAGGACATCGAATTTTTATGTGCCAAAAATGAAGAAGCCAACACATGTTGGCTTTTTTAAATGAAAAATAAAGCAGCTAATGTAATGCCAAAAATGAATCCAAAACCAAGTTCAACAGCACCAAATCCGCCGCGTCCAAATCCGCCACATCCAAACCCGCAATTATCACATTCGCCTAAACCGCCGCAAACATCACACCCACAGTCAGAATAGCCAAATCCGTAGTCAAATCGTTTTTGATGAACGGGTTCAATCCATACTGATTTATTCGTTACATCGACAATTTTCCCAATATGAATATTGCCGTCATGGTCTTCAACACGTACGACTCGTCCGTGATATCGTCGACATGTGTAATAATGTTGATGAGAACACATATAATTTTTCCCCTTTCTCTTTCCGATATTACTATATGATATAGGGACAACAGTGGCTTGTACGTTTGTCTATTCCTTCATAATTGTGATGAAAAACGGGAAGGATAGGGAAAGAATGATGTTAGTAATGAAAAAACTGTTGCCTGTTAGATGAAACGAAAAGGAGAGAAAAAAATGAATCGTTCAGATACGTTTCAAACGTATGAAATGTCGTGGGAGGAATTAATAGATGCACTGCGAAAAGAAATGGTGCGTCAAGTTGGAGCCGATATTATTGATAGTATTGTTTGTGATTTAAAGGATGGATTTGAAGTGTATACATATGTACAGGGAGATCTTGCGTTTGAGTATAAGGAAGCACTTGAACGAAAATTTGGAACAGATAGCAAAATTCCTAACCTATTAACAGTATTACTGCTAGCGACTATTTATGATACGAAAGAAAGTAATATTCGTCTTCATGCCGACCGAAAAGAAAATCCGGTTGTAGAAGTATATGTGAAACAATAAGAGTGCTTATAGAGGGCACTCTTATTGTTGTTATAATAAAAAGAAAATAAGGATTTGAAAACATAGCAAAATATTTAGAAATAGAAATCAAAAATAAGACATTCACCTCTTTTTCTTTACAATCAGTTGACATAATAATATTATAACTACATTTGTTTTTTGAAATACAAGTCATATCTTGTATTTCTTCTCATAAGTTTAAACATAGGAATTTGTCTACAAAGGTGGCGAAGCTTCAACATGTACACTCGAATCATAGCCACAACTATTTTGTTTTTGCTATTTGTATGTATGAACCCTTTTTCTAATTTAGCGAAAGGAGAAGAGGGAAGGCAGCGTGTCGTTTCACTTGTGTATGATGATTCTGGAAGTATGCGTAATAACGATCGATGGAAATATGCCAATTATGCCCTGCAAAGTTTGATTGCATTGCTAGATGAAAAGGATACGTTTTCTTATGTGCCAATGAGTCATCCAGCAGGGGAGATATCTGTTTCTTTAGAGAATAGTAAGCGACAAGGAGAGATTGACAAGATTCAAACATGGAATGAGCAAGTTAATACCCCTTTTCAATCGGTAGAAACGGCAATTCAATCGATGAAGAGGGAAGCTCAGGTAAATGCCAATCGAGAATTTTGGCTTATTGTTCTAACGGATGGTGCTTTTAATGAGTTAGAAAAGCAAGATGATAGTGCGAAAAAGCGAATTTCAGAAACGCTAAGTAAGTTTAAAAAAGAAATGGAAGCAAAAAAAGTTTCTTTACATGCGGTATTAATTACAATGGAAGAAAATTTAGGAACGCAAGAACAAATACAAATGAACAGCTTTAAAGAGATTTGGAAACAACAAACGAATGGAAGCGTGCTACCTACAAGCGGAGAAGATGGTGTTATTCACAGTGTTAATCAAGCGGCTGCATTGGTAGCGAATCGTGATCCATTTTCAGCAGTAGAAGAAGCAGTGAAAACAAATATAGTGGGGAATAAAATGGAAATTACTACACCATTTCCATTAAAACGAATTACACTTGTTAATCAATCTTCTCAGAAAGTGCCATATCGTATTCAAAATATAAAAGGGTCACTCCAGTTACAATCAAAATTTTCGATTCAAGCACCGGCAGGAATGGGGCTATATGGTGGCATTACACATATTATGTCTAAAAATAATGATGTAATCGAACCCGGTGCATATATAGTAGAAATTGATCAAGTAGTTTCAAAGGAAAATATGAAAGTGCTTGTCGAACCAGCATTAGATTATACGATTTCCACTTATGAAAAAGAGCAGAAAAAGAAAACCGAACAATTCTATGAAGGTCAAACAGCAATTATAGAAGCAAAACCAACAAATGTACCAGTAAATACTTCATATTTTTCCGCACAAATAGAAATAAATGGTCAAATGTATGCGATGAAATGGAGTGGAGAGCGGAAAGCCTTTTACTATGAAACAAAGATAGGAAAAGAATCGGTACGCGGAAATGTACACATGAATATAAAAGGATTTTATCGCCAAACGAAAGAATTTTATATTCAATCTGTTCCAAAACCAAAACTATCATTACAAGTTGTGACAACGAATTATACAGAAAAAGTAACAAATTTAAAGCATAGTGAACCATTTATCATACAGCCGCTATTGAATGATGAAGCAATGTCAGAAGCAGAAGTAAAGGAATTACTGAAAACAGCTACTGTTACATTTCATAAATCTATCAACTATGAGATAAAGCAACATAGAAATCAACTGTACGTCTATCCTCGTCCTTATTACTCCAACACATTTAATTTTACAGATACCGGCACCGTAGAAGCTACCATCACATTACGAGATTCACAATTACAAAAAGTGAGTAAACAAATTTCACTTTCGATTATCGATGTCCCTTTTTTCGAGCGTTATGCGATCATTTTCGGGCTCGTTTTACCGTTTAGTATCATCTTACTCATAATTGCAACTCTTATTGTTGGATGGGTGGTTCGTCCGCGTTTTCATAGGAAGGCGCTTATATATTATGAGTGGGATCAATCTATTGCGGAAGATTGGTTATACAAATCTGAACCAGAACCGCTGCGGACAAAATGGTGGAATCATTATTTTGGTATTCCATTTCGAGCAGAGCGGAAAACCGTGCAGTCCGTTACGTTTATTGCAAAAAAAGGTTCAAAATCTATATTTGTGACGAAAGATTCTCAAGTACCAGGTATGGTGATCGATGGTATGTTTTTAACAGATGAAGAAGCAGGACGTGAACATAAAACGTTATATCCGAACGAAATGGTTGTCATTGATCGTGGATATGGAAAAGAGTTATATAAGTATGAATGTGAATAAATAGGAAGGTGGTTCACATGGATTTTCAAGTGCCGACAATTTTAATTGGACTCGGAGGAATTGGCAGCACGATTACGCATGATATTTATCGAAAGCTTCCACTAGAACGGCGCAAAAAAGTAGCGATGCACGTCTTTGATACAGATATTAATACGTTAAGTCATTTTCAGCATATTCGTAAATTTGTGACGCAAACGAGTTCTAGTAAAACACCGCGCGAATATATAGCAGAAGATCCAACAATCCCAGACTGGTTTCCGATTGATCCAACTATACTAGATAAACCATTAACAGAAGGTGCAGGTCAGCTTCGAGTTATTTCTCGCTTAGCACTTCGCGCGGCAATGAAGGAGGATAAATTAACATCGTTTTGGCAGGAAATTGAGAAAATTTTTCCGGTCACTAGTGATAAAACAGAGTACGGTGTACGAGTTATTATTATTACATCATTAGCTGGCGGTACAGGTTCAGGGATGTTTTTGCAAATCGCTCTTTATTTACGAGAAATGCTTCGGAAAAAGTTACAACATCACAACATTTTAATTCGCGGCGCTTTCTTGCTTCCTGACGCTCTCGTAAAGACGCGCACAATAAGCGGGAAAGAATTTGAAGCAGTGCAAGCAAACGGCTATGCATCATTAAAAGAATTGCATGCTATTACATTAGGATCTACAGGAGAATTATCACGCCGCGGGGGCGTTACAATTGAGTTAGAATACAGGCCTGATCAAGTGGATGAAGATGGTCGTACAAATCATACAATTATGCAACATCACTTACCATATAATTATTGCTTTTTATATGATTATGAAAATTTACATGGACATCATTTAAATAGCTTGTCTGACTATATGGAACAAATGACAAATACGATTTATTTACAACTATTTAGTCCAATGTCAACGAGTCATTTTGCGCAGGAAGATAATCAAATTCAGCAACTTGCTGATTCAAATGGTAAAGCCCGTTATTGCGGGGCGGGAGTCGCGAAACTTATTTATCCATATGAAAATGTTCTTCGTTATTGTGCTTTGAGATGGGCGGTACAAGGGCTAGATGAATCATGGCTTCATTTAGATCGACTCTTTTTAGAGAAGAAAAGTCGGTATGAGCAAGATGTTCGCCGCGGCATGCAACGTGAAAAACCAGAGCGAGGGAAAAGTTTCTTAGAGGATTTAGAACATTTAGCGACTCGTCCAGAACAAGCACATGTATTTTATAAACAAATGTACTATGAAGCACGTGAAGGGGCAGAAGGTGGAAAAATCGGTATATCAAAAGCAAAATTGTTTCTCGAGTCAGTAGAAAGTTATGTGCAGCGTACGGTGCAAAAAGATGAAGAGTTAAATCGTTTGCAGCGTGAGTGTAAAATTTCGGCTGCAAAGTTGAAAATTGCCGAGCAAATGAAAGGAGAAGTCGCACGAGTAGACCATGCGGTGCGGTTATATGCGTATGCAATCCCAAGCCGTGTACATGAGCATGTAACAACATTGGTATATGACATAATTGAAGCAGATCGTTTTACGCCAAGTGGTTCAGAGGGACAGTCATATCAGTTAAATACATGGTTTTTGAAGAAAACTGATCCCGTTCATCCTGTTGCTGCAAGGTATATGTTATATGAAATTCGTAAATTGTTAACGGAGAAAATGAATCGTTTGCACGAAAATAATGAGCAAAAGCGTAATCTCGTTCAAAATTACGATAAAAAGTTTAATGTAAGTAATATTGAAGGAACGGTAACAGCCGTTCGACGTGTTGAACTTGCACAGCAGCAAGGATGGATTGGAAAGGTATTTCATAATGAACAGCGTTTATTCCGAAAAGAATTTCAAGATATCGCTACCCAATATGTACACAAGTTAAATGAGTACCGAAAAGAAATGTTGCTAGAACTTGTGTATCAATCTTTATATCAAGCTGTAGATAAAATGATTCAATATTGGGAGCGTTTCTTTGATAATTTACAAGAAACGCGTGAAAATTTATTATTAGATATTCAAAAGCGAAGTAAAGAATTTGAAGGGAAAACGAATCCAACAAATGTATACGTATTAGCAGATGAACGAATGCAGGAAGAAATATGGAACGATATTCATCACCATGTAAACAATGGTGTGCTGCCAAAAGAGATATCTGCTGAAATTTATATGAGTTTATATCGAGAGTATTGCAGGGAAGCAGGGACGGAGGAAGGGCAATCTCAAAAAGTAGAAGATTTTTACCGAAAACACATTTTAACGTATTGTGAAAAAGAACTAAAAGAACGGTACAGAGATAAGCTAGAATTAAATATTATTGAAGCGCTTCGAAAAGAAGCTGCTATTCAAAGGCGTAATATGACAGAGTATGTCAGTGAAAAAGTAGAAGATTTATTACATCTAGCAAGTCCATTTATACCAAAAGTTGCGCATCACCGTGAATTACAATATTGGGGTATTCATCCATTTGTTCATCAAGAATTAAATGAAGAAGCGCTCCAAGAAATGTTTCAAGAAAAAGAAACTGTTGATAAAGCTTTTTCGCCGTATGAAATTGTATGTTATCGCGCACATTATGGATTATCGTTACAAGATTTTCCGAAGTTATCGTCCGGACATCTTGTAAATGGTTATGTGAATGAGAAGGGAGACTACTTTCAAGCGTATTATCGCCGCGTAAATAAATTAAACATTCGTAAATCAAATTTAACGCCTCATCTCGATAAATATTGGCATTTGCCAGCGTTTATGCCAGATTTAAATGCAACGCAAACGAAGTTAGATTATGAGAAATGTAATCGCGCTTTATTATATGCATATATATATCGCTGGATTAGCCTTGCGGCGGTAGATGGTCAGTTCGTTTACCAATATAACGGAGTGGGCCGAAGTTCTCTTATTCAATCGATGGGAAAAAATGTAACGAATGAAGGGTATAAATTACACCGTGCCTTGCTTCATAATCCATTTATATATGAAAATATCATTTCTCGTTTTGAAGAAGAGAAGGAAAAAGCGTTGCAACATGGAGGACATTTGTATACACATTCATTTGTATTAGGTGCGCAAGATATAAGGTGGCTTCGAAAGGAACATGTTCATAATGTTTTAGATATTATCTTGATGTATGATAAGGAAGCGAAATATGATCCAACGTTAGAAGAAACATCTGATGAGTTATTGCGATTACTTGTTGATGAAATTGAACAGTATTTTAAAGCTTATTACGGGACTGGTGCAGAATCAGCAGCAAAAAAAGAAGCAACTTTATTTGTAAAGCAACTATGGAATCGCTCATACGCAAAAGAATTTGTAGATCCTAACAGTGCACCATATAAGAAATGGTTACATCTTCTTAATATACAAATCGAAGAGGAAGATACAAAAACGAATGTTTAAGAAGAGATAGGGAATCCTTAACTTTGGAATGTATTATTTTGAAAAGAGGGATTCTTATGCCGTTTCTTGGAAGTGTGTACCAAGTGTTTGGATTGTATGCAGAAATTTATCACGCAATGGTTTGTATGGAGAATAAAGATACTCAATCTATTGATAACGGTATTATTAAAGAAGAAAATGAAACTGTAGAAGAATAATAAAGAACATGCAGGTTAACCTGCATGTTCTTTTCGTTTTCTTATAGTTTTACAACATTCTTAGCTTGGATTGCTGTTAACTTATTTGCATGTAATTGTTGTTAACATTACTACCATTTGATGCTTTCATGCATTCAAATCCTTTTTCACTATTAAACCATTGTACTGTCCTGGTTGTTTTCATATAAACAATCTTTAAAATATTACTAAAGGTGTGTCTCTTATTTATATAAACCAAGCAAATATAAGCATATATTTAAATTTGTTATCGTTTTTACGTTAAAACGGAAGATAAGAACAGTAAATGTTCATTATCGTTTTTGAAACCTCAAAACAACGAAAGCCCTACCTCTCTTTCGTCCTTACGGCTCCGATGACCGCGCCAGTATGAATCGGGATATCCAAAAACAATGATTGGATAAATGAACCTCATCGTATACTTAGAAGTATGGGAATAAAAAGTGGTGAGAATAATTCATTTAGAGGAAAAAGAATTTTTTTAGAAGGTAATGTTCCTATAATCAAATCGTAATTTAAACCATATCATATTTACATTCATAAAGCAAAAAAAAACAAAATAGATGTTAGGCTATTTTGTCGTTTTAGGTATCTTGTAATAATTAAAAATCAAGTTCAAAGTGGTTTTAAAAGAAATTCTTTACCTAGCCGACTTTCGTATTTAATAACTCAATTGCCTGATCTTCAGTAATTCCTTTAATTAAACTCAATTCACTAATTAAAATTTTTTGTGCGTTGTCTAACATTTGCTTTTCACTTGTATTAAGTGCCCTTACTTTATTTCTGCGTATTAAGTCACGTACTACTTCAGCGCCTTCTTGGATTTCACCCCTCTTCATTTTTTCCATGTTTTGAGTATATCTCTGCTTCCATGAGAGTGAGTTATCTGATTCGCCGTATTGAAAAATCAGTAGTACATTTTCTAATGTGAGGATATCGGCAATTAGTCGTATGCGTGATTGGATCATTTTTTTCATGGGGATCATTATTTCCATATTACTAATGGGGATTCTTATTACATAATATTTTTGTTTTTCGCCTAGAATTTCTTTTTCTTCTATACCTTCAATCACACCTGCTCCATGCATTGGATAAACAATTTTATCGCCAATTTGAAACAAATAATCCACCTCCATATGTGGTAACCTTCTTAATTCTATCACATATAAGATGATAAGTAAAATTTATTATAATATCACAAAATAATTATCAGAGTCAATAGGTTTAGTTTGTTTTTATATGTTTTTTTGATGAAAGAAAATTACTGCTACATACATTCGTAGAAGCACTGGTAAACCTAACGAATTATGAAATTGATGTACGTGAGCAAAATATGATTCATTCAATGGTAAAGGTGGGGGTCTTACTGCCCGTAAAAGCCCGATTGGGCGGGCTAACCATCAGTGGGGGATGAAGTTTTCCAAGATACAAAATTATTACACCACGCCACTGCCGTTAGCATTGTGGGACAATCATATCGAATTAAGAGTCATTTTAGCGAAGAGAAAGAGTAATTGTGTACATTCTTAAACAAGCGAAAGTGTACATATTTAGGTTGACATTTACAGGATAAAATTTACAATTTAAAAAGGAGGACAAGAGGGGGGAACTGACGATAGTTATTAAAAAAATGTATGAAAGCTATAATCTTTTCTAATAATGACAGGAAGTTATTTAGTAAAGAAGGAGAATAAATCTGTTTTTAAAAGTCAGAAATATAGAAATATTAAAAACAAATTGGTTTATATTCTATATCTGTACATTTTCGTGGTAGTCGTAGTAAAAATAGAAACTTAAATATGAGGTTCGTATATTAAGAAAGCCTGCTAGAAATTTGTTTTTTTGTATGGTTTAAAATCAGGGGAAAAGACTGCAATTTATATGAGATTATATCAGTCAGAGCGTTTCGTTTGATAAATAAACACGAGGGAACAGGGGGAATGGAGATGGGATCTTGGATTCGCTTTTCCTTAAAAAATGTAGGTGTTGTTTTTCTTGCAATGATTTTTATTGTTGTTGGGGGAATATACTCTATTAAAACGATGAAAATGGAGCAGATGCCAAATGTTGATATTCCATATATAGTCATACAGGTTCCTTATATGGGTGCCACACCAGATCAAGGGTTAGAAGATATAGGGAGACCGCTAGAAACTGCACTCTCTAATATTCAAAAACTCGATAATTTATATATTGAATCCCACAGCAATAGCGTAGTTGCTATTTTAGGATTTGACATGGATCGGAAAATGGATGAGGCAGAGAAAGATGTAACAAGTGCCGTTGCGTCTCTAAAATTACCGGATGGGGCAGGAAAACCTGTCATTATAAAAGATAGTCCTTCACCGATGCCAGTATTTACTTTTGCCATTTCTTCAGATAATGCTAAGCAAGCTGATATTTCGCAATACGTGAACGGAAAAATTAAAACGGCTTTGTCTACTGTTGAAAATATAGGTAAGGTGGATGTTTCCGGTGAAACGGAAAAACAGTTATCTATTAAACTTGATGCTGAAAAAATGAAAGAAAAAAATATTACTTATGATGTAGTGAAGCAGGCACTTTTAGCACACAACTTTTCTTTTCCAGCGGGGCAGGTCAATTTAAATGAAAAAACGTTAAATGTTCAAGCAGACTTCAAACTGAAATCACTTACTGACGTGAAAAATGTGGAAATGATGGTGCCAGGTCCTGCAGAAGTACGAACAGTAAAACTATCAGATGTGGCAAATGTGGAGTATGGAAGTAAGACAGAAACGATATATACAAGATTGAAGGATACACCTGCTGTTCTTGTATCAGTTAAAGCACAGCCAGGAGCGAACGCGGTTGAGGTTGTAAAGCAAATTAATCAAAAGTTATCTGATTTACAACTGCCAGATGGATATAAATTGACTAAGCTGTATGATAGTTCGAAACAGGTGGAAAAATCGGTTAACAGCATGCTTAAGGAAGTGTTGCTTGGAACGTTATTTGCTGTCATCGTAACATTTGTATTTTTGCGTAATGTGAGAGCTACGATTGTGGCGGTATTATCGATTCCACTTTCTATGTTAGCGGCAATGATTACAATGAAGTATTTACAATACAGTTTGAATATGATGACGCTGGCAGGTATTGCGGTGGCAGTTGGTCGGGTAATTGATGATTCTATCGTAGTGATTGAAAACATTTACCGAAGAACGTTAAATAGTGAACAGCGTGATGAAAGCATGGTTCTTAAGGCTGCTAAGGAAGTTGGCGGTGCAGTTACATCTTCAACAATCACAACTATGGCGGTATTTGGTCCGCTTTCGTTCGTACCAGGAATTATTGGGAAGTTCTTCGCACCTTTTGGCATTACAATTATTGTGGCACTTGCATTCTCGTTACTTGTTTCATTAACAGTTGTACCACTTCTTGCTAAATTGTTTTTATTGCGTTTGGAACATAAGGAACCACAAGAAACAATGTTACAGAGAACATATCAACGTATGCTGAGCTGGGCGATGCAGAAAAAGGTCATAACACTTATTTTGGCTTTCGTTGTATTTTCTTCATCTTTATTACTTGTGCCGATGATCCCAAAAAACTTTCTACCTGAAGAAAAGGCGGTCTCATATAATTTAACAACAGATTTGCCTGTTGGAACTTCACTTGATAAAGCTAACAGTGTGGCGAAGGATATAGAAAGTATTCTTAGTAAACAAGTGAGTGTAAAAAGTTATCAAACAATCGTTTCAGGAGAAAGGGTTCGTTTATCTATTGACCTGAAGGATAACATGACGAAAGAAGAAGTAACAACTTTTGAAAAAGACGTTAAAGAAAAGATGAAAAATTTGGGGACGGGTATTGAAACAGCTTTGACCCCAATCGGTATAACAGGAGGAGGACAATTTGCTCTTATTGTGGATGGGGGGAATGCTAGAGACCTGGAGAATGCCGGTAATAAAATTGTAGAGAAGATAAGGGATATAAAAGGTTTATCCAATGTGAAAACAAACTTATCCGCAGTAAAACCGCAACTTAATCTAGCAATTAATGAAGAAAAAGCAGCAGAAAAAGGTCTGAATCCGATGATGGTTGCCGCTTTTGTAAGAGGAATTATCTCTGGTGAAAATATTACAGCAGTACAATTAGATGGAAAAACGACTTCTGTGAATGTAAGCTTAAAAAGCGATAATCTTACGTCTATTGAAAGTATTACAAGTCAAAAGATTACGAGCCCTCTTGGTCAGCAGGTAAAGTTGTCGGATGTAGCGACACTTTCTGAAGAGCCTGGACCGACTGCATTGTATCGCTTGAATCAACAAGAGTATGTACAAGTAAGCGCAAGATTTACGACAGATAACGTTTCTGGTGTTCAAGCAGAGATAGACAAACGTTTAAAGGATCTAGATTTACCAAAAGGAGTAAAATACCGCTCGGAGGGACAGTCGCAAGCTATGAATGAAGGCTTTCAAAATATGATTGTTGCTATGGGGATCGCGGTTGTTCTTGTCTTCATGGTTATGCTAGTGACATTTGGGAATGTAATAGCTCCATTTGCGATCTTATTTTCCCTACCATTCCTTTTTACAGGTGGTTTGCTTGGATTATATATGACTAACGAACCTTTAGGTATGCCTGCGCTTGTTGGGTTCCTCATGTTGATTGGAATTGTTGTGACGAATGCCATCGTGTTGATGGATCGCGTTATGCAAAATGAAAAGCAAGGAATGACTATAAAGGAAGCTGTATTAGAAGCAGGGGTAACAAGGCTCCGTCCGATTTTAATGACAGCCCTTGCTACAATTGGAGCACTCATGCCGCTAGCGTTGTCTACTGATGGAGGACTTATCTCTCGATCTCTTGCCATTGTGGTTATTTCTGGTTTATTAACATCTACACTATTAACGTTAATTATTGTACCGACTGCTTATTATGTTATGGATATGATAAAGCGGAAATTCACAAAGAAAAAGGCGGTTTTGGAGGTAGAAGAGACAGCGTAAAGAAAGAAGGGAATGGAAAACTTTTTTCCATTCCCTTCACTTTGTTGAAAAAAGATTATGTCAAAGAAAATGCCAATTTTTTTTGGCATTTTTTGATTTTTATTTGTTTTATAAAGTAGTTTATTCTATTCGTTTTCTTATAGTTAAACGATCTCTGTTCACTCGTTTATACGTAATTCATAATATTATTACCATGGATGTTTTCGTATACTATATACATGTTGATTTAGCAACATATAATTCGCTGCTATGCAGAATACAACGTGATCTGCAGTCGCCTACTCTTTTTGTTTTAAACTTTGCATGTAGAAGAAATAGGCTATGACCGTTTCGATGCACGGCCAGATAGTCTCGTCCATCTTAAAAAAGAATTTTTAGTTGTATTTATATAATTTAAAAACAAAATGAGTGTATAATAGATTGAAATTCTCGTCAGTAAGAAGTTTACTACCTAGTGAGTGTAGGACGAATAGTTTGAAAAGTGTATGAAAGAGGTTTTCATAGTATGGTGAAATGGAGTTATTTTGTTTTTATTAATATTTTTGCTTTTATAATGATGGGACTAGATAAAAGGAAAGCTAAGAAGAAACAGTGGCGTACACCAGAGAGTACATTGTTTTTAATTGCAGCAGCAGGGGGAGGAATGGGAGCTTGGATTGGAATGTATATGTTTCATCATAAAACACACAAAAATAAGTTTGTGTTTGGTATTCCATTACTTGCAGCTGCGGGGGTATATGTGTGGATTTAAAATAAAGTTTGACCGTATTGAAAAAAGATGAACTGAAATCCTTACTTAATACAGAAAGGATTTCAGTTTTTTTATTGTTGATACAGTTAGCTTAGTTCAAGAAGGAGATACATTTAAATGTAGAAGTTAAGCAGGCTTTAAGGAATTCTTTATTCTCCAGAAATGTGTTTATTGAGTATAGATGTTTCTTGGGAAAAGTTGTTTGTTTAATCTTACGTATGGTATTTTATTCCTTCTTAGTTTGTGTTCTAATTAATACAAAGGGGGCAGGTAGATGGATAATGATATTAAACGATATTTAATATGCACTCTCATATTTACGTGGGGACTTTGGGGGATATTAATTAGCTTAATAAAATTGAACATTACTACATTTGGAACTCCATTAGCAATGATATTGTTTGTTTTCGGGGGGATCATGCCAGCGATCATTGAAATTAGTCTAAAGAAAAAATATGGATCGAAAGAGGAGTTTAGGGTTTTTATAAAAAATATTGTTAATCCTAAACATCATTTTGTATGGTATTTTCTGATTATTGTTCTAGCTTTTATTAGCTGTTATCTGCCAACGATATTTGATGGAGCAACGATGCAAAAGCCATTATACGTGGCATTACTTAGTTTTCCGATAATGATCATTGGCGGCGGACTTGAGGAAATTGGCTGGAGAGGATTCTTACAACCTGCCCTTCAGAAAAGGTTTTCGGCATTTTTTAGTACGGTGATTGTGAGCATAATATGGGCTATTTGGCACCTGCCTTTATGGTTCATTCCAGGCACGAACCAATCTCAAAGGAACTTTATATCCTTTACAATTACGATAATCGCCGTATCCTTCTTACTAACTACAATTTATAATGCAACTAAAAGTATTTTTATGTGTCTCATTTTTCATGCGCTTCTTAATTCTTTTTGGAGCGTATACGTGCCAAATGATAAGATTTTACCAGCCTTTGCAACCCTTATTTTTGGAATTTTTGTTTTTATTTTGTATAAATTAGTAATAAAAAGGAATAGTCCTTTTTATAAGAGTCATTCAATTTAACGCAAGAAGAGCATGTTTTATTTAATCTTTTTAAAACATGCTCTTTTCTTTTGAATATTATAAAGAGTTTATGTAGCGGAAAATTGTAAAGTAATAAAAGGACATTTTATAATGAAGAAAAAAGAAAAGAGGAGAGTTAAATGGAAGCGCAAAAAAAAGGGATGATATATGCGACAAGTGCATATATGATGTGGGGAATCCTGCCGCTTTATTGGAAATTGATAGACGACGTTCCGGCAGAAGAAATTTTAGCTCATCGCATTGTTTGGGCATTCGTTTTTATGTTATTCGTTTTATTTATTTGCAGACGTTTTGGCCAATTTACGAACGAGTTTGTAGAGCTTTTTAAACGTCCTAAATTATTCATGTCATTAACTATTGCTTCTATATTAATTAGCGGGAACTGGTTTGTGTACATATGGGCCGTTAATCATAATCATGTTATTGAAGCGAGTCTAGGTTACTATATTAATCCACTTGTTAGTATTTTACTTGGCACGCTTGTTTTAAAAGAGAAACTCAACTTTTGGCAATACATTGCTGTAGGGTTAGCGGCATTTGGAGTTGCAATTTTAACCGTTCGCTATGGATCGATTCCGTGGATTTCCATTTCATTAGCATGTACGTTTGGTTTATATGGTTTATCAAAGAAATTATTGGATTATGATTCAATGATTGGGTTGACAATGGAAACGATGCTTGTAACACCGATAGCTCTTGTATATTTAGGAATGCTTGGTGCCGAAGGGGTTAGTTCATTTGGGACAGTGTCGATTACATCGACATTACTTCTAGCGGGAGCGGGAATTGTTACCGCATTGCCGCTTTTATATTTTGCAAAAGGTACAAAGCTTATTCCGTTATCAATGGTCGGATTTTTGCAATATATCGCACCGACAATTAGTCTTGTATTAGGAATTTTCGTCTTTCATGAACATTTTACTACTGCACACATGATAGCATTTTTCTTTATTTGGATTGCGTTAGTTATTTTTTCAATAGCAAAAACAAAATTTATGTTAAATAAGCAGCCGAAATTTATAAAAAATAAATCTGCAAAAGTTTCGTAAAACGGCATAGTATTATGTATGCCGTTTTCTTTATAATGAAAGTAAAGATATTCCATTATAAGCGGTGAGGTGTGAATTATGGAAACAATTTTACATAACAACCCATTAATGTCTGCGGTCATTGCATGGTTTTTAGCGCAACTTACAAAAGTTATCATCACTTTAGTAAAAAAGAGAGAATTTGATTTTGCACAGTTTTTTGCTTCTGGCGGAATGCCGAGTTCTCATTCTTCCACCGTCACAGCATTAGCAATAGCAATTGGAATTGAAGAAGGAATGACGAGCTCTATATTTGCTATTGCGATGATTTTTGCGATTATTGTCATGTACGATGCATCCGGAGTGAGACTTGCCGTCAGTAAACAAGCGAAAATTTTAAATGATTTTTTCCATGGAAGACAAACGGAGTATAAAAAATTGAATGAACTTGTTGGTCATACACCATATCAAGTCGTGATCGGGGCGCTTTTAGGAATTGTTGTTGCGATTTGTTATTGTTCGTAAGCAAAGTAAGGAATGAATCTTACTTTGCTTTTTGTTGTACACATATTTACGTATGTTTTTGAATATCGTATATGGATTCAGTGAAGAAGGGGGGATATCTATATGCTATTGTATGACAAAGTAAAAAACGAAATAGAGCGACAAGTTACAGCGTTACGTACGATGCAGCAAAGAGATGGAACATGGCGTTTTTGTTTTGAAGGATCCCCGCTTACGGATTGCACGATGATTTTCTTGTTACGTATGTTAAGAAAAGAAAAAGAAATAGAGCCATTTGTAGCAAGGCTTACTTCTTTGCAAACAAATGAAGGAATATGGAAGTTGTATGAAGATGAACCAAATGGGAATCTTTCGGCTACCATTCAAGTTTATGCTGCATTGTTAGCTTCTTTGCAATATAAGAAAGAAGACAGAATTATGCGCCGCGCAGAACAATTTATTCGCGAACAAGGTGGAATTACAAATGCTCATTTTATGACGAAGTTTATGTTAGCATTGCATGGACAATGCAATTATCCTCCATTTTTTCATTTTCCTATGCCTTTTTTCTTTCTACCGGATCAATCCCCGTTTAGTATGTATGAGGTGAGTAATACTGCTCGTATCCATTTCGTGCCTACGATTATTTGTTTGAATAAGAAATTTGTAGTAGATGAAATTGATATTCCTGATTTGAATCATATAGTGGGTGTAAATAAAACAAATTGGTTTCATTCTAAACGTTCTTCAGTTTGGCAAACAATTTTATCGGAAGGAAAAAAGCTAATTTCGTATCCATATACACTTCACCATAAAGGATATAAAGCAGCGGAACGTTTTATGCTAGAACGAATAGAAGGAAATGGAACACTTTACACTTATGCAAGCGCTACTTTTTATATGATTTACGCCCTCCTTGCCCTCGGTCATTCTATACATTCTCCTATTATTGAGAAATCTGTATCAGGGTTACAGTCATACATATGGAATACAAAGAATGGTGCTCATTTACAAAACTCACCTTCAACAGTATGGGATACTGCTCTTTTAAGTTACGCTTTGCAAGAAGCAAATGTGTCAGAAGATGATGCGATGATTGAACGAGCAAATCGTTTTTTATTAAAGAAACAGCATACTTCTTATGGGGATTGGCATGTTCATGCACCTGCTTTACCTCCTGGTGGATGGGGATTTACCGAAACAAATACCATTGCACCAGATTGTGATGATACAACAGCAGCGCTGCGTTCACTTACTTCTATGGCGAAGAAAGATAAGAAAGTAAAACGAGCTTGGGATAAAGGAATACATTGGATTCTTGGAATGCAAAACAAAGATGGAGGCTGGGGAGCATTTGAGAAGAATGTCGATAAGCATATGTTTCTGCATATTCCTCTCGATAGTGCAGAAGATATAATTCTCGATCCGTCTACACCAGATATAACAGGAAGGGTACTTGAATTTTTTGGAACGCATGCATCGAATGAAATAAACAGTTATGATTTACAACGCGGGGTGCAATGGCTTCTACGCAATCAAGAACAAAATGGTTCTTGGTATGGAAAATGGGGAGTTTGTTACATATATGGCACATGGGCTGCTGTAACAGGCCTGCGGGCAAATGGTTTGCCAAAGAATCATCCAGCAATAGAAAAAGCAGTACGGTGGTTAGAAATGATTCAACATCGCGATGGAGGGTGGGGAGAATCGTGTAGAAGTAGTAAGGAGAAACGGTTTATTTCCACGTCTTTTAGCACACCTTCTCAAACTGCATGGGCTCTAGATGCACTTATTACTGTGAATGATACAGAGACAGCAAGCATTCAAAACGGAATGAATTATTTGTTAGAGCATTCTTTTCATAATATTGAATACCCGACTGGAACAGGACTTCCAGGAGAGTTTTATATTCGTTATCATAGTTATCATCGTTTATTTCCTTTACTCACCTTGGCACATTATGTGAAAAAATACAAAAAATAAACCGAGACATATTCTCGGTTTATTTTTTGTTTCGTTGCTGTTTTTGACGTGCATCTGCAGCATCTGCACGCGCCTCTGCTTCTAAGTCATCTTGATCAGCAAGTTCCCTAGAAAATTCAACATCAATACCGTCAGATACTTTGTTTTGTTGTACATTCGTTTTCTTCATCTTACACAATCTCCTTGTGTTATGCTAAGTTGCAATTATAGTGTGACACAAATAGACTTTTTTATACAAAAAGGAAAATGACATACATAAGACGAAATATATAGAAAATATATTAGAAAGTGAGGGAGAAAAATGAATTTTTTAGAGGGGAAAACAGCTGTTGTCACTGGTGCGGCGCAAGGAATTGGAAAAGAAATTGCGCGTGTATTTGGTGCTTTAGGAGCAAAAGTATTGCTAAGTGATATGAATCAAGAAATTTTAAATAGTGCGACAACTCAATTGTTACAGGAAGGATATGATGTAAGAGCGTATGTTTGTGATGTAAGCAGTCATACAGATGCAAAATCACTAATTGAGTATGCCATTCAAACATACGGTGCATTGCATATTTTAGTAAATAATGCAGGGATTACACGAGATGCAATGCTGCATAAAATGGAAAAAACAGCATGGGAACAAGTGCTGCAAGTAAATATAACAGGGGTATTTAACTGCATGCAACCCGCACTTTTACATATGCGTAAACAACAATATGGACGCATTATTAATATTTCTTCGATTAGTTGGCAGGGCAATATCGGTCAAGCGAATTACGCTGCTGCGAAAGCAGGTGTAATTGGATTAACAAAAACAGCATCAAAAGAAGCAGCTGGATTTGGTGTTACATGTAATGCAATTTGTCCGGGATTTATGGATACCCATATGACGAAAGCTATACCGGACAAAGTAAAGGAAAAGATGATCGCCGCGATTCCAGCTGGGCGAATCGGAACGCCGCAAGATATTGCGAACGCAGCGGCTTTTCTAGCATCAGACTTTGCTTCTTATATTACTGGAGAAGTGTTAAATGTAAGCGGGGGATTACAAGTATAAAGTAAAACTTCCATCGGTGAACGGTTGATAGAAAACGTTCATCAATCTTATTAGATTTAGATAAGGAAAAAAGTCTTGCCGATTGGCAAGACTTTTTTCTAGTTTAAGTTAATCCAAACACTTTTTACTTCTGTATAGTTATTTAAAGCATAAGAACCCATTTCGCGTCCAAGACCCGATTGTTTATAACCTCCAAATGGAGAGGCTGCATCAAAGACGTTATAACAGTTTACCCATACCGTTCCAGCTCGTAATTTATTTGCAACATAATGGGCATTTTTCATGTTCTCTGTCCACAAACCAGCTGCTAATCCATATGCTGATTTGTTAGCACGTTCAATCACTTCATCAATGTCATCGAATGGCATTGCAGCAACGACAGGACCGAAAATCTCTTCTTTCGCAATCGTCATTTCATCTTGTACAGCTGCGAAAATTGTTGGGGAAACGTAATAACCATTTTCGAAAGGTTTCGTTCCGCCAACTAATATTTCTGCGCCTTCATTTTTTCCTTTTTCAATATAGCCCATCACTCGATTTTGTTGTTCTTCTGATACAAGGGGACCAATGTTAGTTTGTGGATCCAATCCAGCACCCTGCGTTAAGCTTTTTGAATATAAGGCAAGATCTGCTACAACATTATCATACATTTTCTTTGGAATGAACAAACGAGATCCAGCGCAGCATACTTGTCCTTGATTAAACATAACGCCTGAAAGTGCAGCTGGAATTGCACGAGACAAATCAGCATCAGGCAAAATAATATTTGGCGATTTGCCCCCAAGCTCTAATGTCACACGTTTTAAAGATTGAGATGCTTCTTTCATAATGTGTTTTCCAACTTCAGTGGAGCCTGTGAAAGCAATTTTATCAACGAGAGGGTGACTGACAAGAGCTTGACCAGCTGTTTCACCATATCCAGGTACAATGTTAATAACACCTTTCGGGAATCCAGCTTCTTCAATTAATTCAGCTAAATATAGCGCGGAAAGAGGCGTTTGTTCTGCTGGCTTTAATACAACGGTACATCCAGTTGCTAGTGCTGCTCCCAGTTTCCACATCGCCATTAAAAGAGGGAAGTTCCAAGGGATAATTTGACCAACAACACCAACTGGTTCATGGCGTGTATAGTTAAAATAATCTCCTGAAACAGGAATTGTTTGACCAACTAATTTTGTTGCCCATCCAGCGTAATAACGCATATGTTCAATTGCAAGAGGAAGATCTGCAGTTGTTGTTTCTTGAATTGGTTTTCCATTATCTAATGTTTCAAGCTGTGCAAGTTCGTCTTTATGTTTTTCCATTAAATCAGCAAGCTTGTACATGAGGCGGCTGCGATCGGCACCGCTCATACGAGACCATGGACCTTCATCAAATGCCAGGCGTGCTGCTATAACAGCTTTATGAATATCTTCACGGCTGCCTTCATATACAACTGCTAACGTATCGCCAGTTGCTGGATTTGGTGTTTTAAATGTTTTTCCAGAAGCGCTTTCGATAAAGTCTCCGTTTACATATAACTTTTTTGTTCCTTGTAAAAATTTCTCTACTTTTTCATGAAGGTTCACAGCTAGTTGACTCATTGTATAACCCCCTTAAAAATATATAATGTAAACGCAGCAAAATACTGCGTTTATTCCAAATAAAAGAGGCGGTGTTAGATAAACTAGGTGAATGACATCTAATTTCAATCGTAACTTAAAGAATCAGAAATTTCAATCTTTATTTATGTTGAAATTGTTAAAAATATGTAATTTTTCAATGTATGTCCAATGTTTTTTATGAAATCTATTCATTTTGCTTTTTTGTAGGAAAAACTATACAAAGAATGTTACAATAGTACATCGTGGAAGGAGGGAAAAGAAATGAATCGACATCATGATGATCCGCGTTTTCGCATTGCACATCGTGAAGCGTGGATTGGAATTGGACTTGCTGTTATCAACTTTCTGTTATGGTACGGTTTTGCATATGGATTAGGTAGTGGCAATCCAAAAGAGTATACATACATATTAGGATTTCCAGCCTGGTTCTTTTATAGTTGTATAGTGGGATTTGTTGTAATGGTTTTACTTATTGTCTTTGTTGTTCGTTTCGTATTTCAAGATGTTTCGTTTGACGAGGAAGAAAAGAGTGAGGAATGAAAATGAACTGGTATGTTATTATTCCAATGATGTTATCTTTTATTGTTGTATTTTTAATTGGTGTATACGCATCGAGACGTGTTCAAGCGACCGCGCATAACAAATTTTTGCAAGAGTATTTTCTTGGTGGACGCGAACTTGGTGGATTATTATTAGCAATGACAATGATTGCGACGTACGGAAGTGCGAGTAGCTTTATCGGTGGGCCTGGAATTGCTTATAACATTGGCCTTGGTTGGGTGCTATTGGCATCTATTCAAGTTGTAACGGGTTACATTGTATTAACTGTACTTGGAAAGAAATTTGCGATTATTGCAAGGGAAATGGAAGCTATTACGTTAATTGATTACTTGAAAGGAAGATATAATAGTAAAGTTGTTGTTATTTTATCGGCATTATGTATTATTGTTTTCTTGTTTTCAGCAACTGTTGCGCAGTGGGTTGGCGGCGGAAGATTAATTGAATCATTAACAGGTCTTTCTTATACAACGTCTTTATTTCTTTTTACGTTTTTTGTACTTGTTTATGTGTTAATTGGTGGCTTTCGTGCTGTTGCGCTTTCAGATACAATTCTCGGCCTTATTATGCTGCTTGGTACGACAATTATTTTAATTGGTACAATTGTTGCAGGCGGTGGTATTTCAAATATTATGCACGAGCTTGTACAGATTAATCCAAATCTTATTACGCCGTTTGGAGCAGATGGTAGTTTAACAAAAGTATATGTGTCATCATTTTGGATTTTAATTGGCGTTGGAGTAGTTGGCTTGCCGCAAATTAGCGTGCGTGCTATGTCTTATAAAAATTCAAAAGCGATGCATCAAGCTTTAATTATCGGCACTGTAGTTGTTGGGACAATTATGATTGGTATGCATCTAACAGGTGTATTCGCTCGTGTCGTTTTGCCAGGAGTGAATGTACCAGATAAAGTAATGCCGTTGCTTGCGATGAAAGTATTGCCGCCTTGGCTAGCTGGTATTTTCTTAGCAGCTCCAATGGCAGCCATTATGTCGACAGTGAACTCATTGTTGTTACTTGTGAGTTCTTCTATTATTAAAGATATTTATGTAAATTATATAAACGAAAATGCTGCGGATCGAACAGTAAAAAGGGGAACGCTCTGGATTACAGCAATTGTTGGATTGCTTGTTTATGCTGCGGCAATTAAACCACCTGACTTTTTAATTTGGCTAAATCTATTTTCTTTTGGTGGTTTAGAAGCAGCATTTATTTGGCCGCTTGTACTTGGGTTATATTGGAGAAAAGGGAATGCTGCCGGGGCACTTGCTTCTATTATTGTTGGAGTAGGTTCTTATATGGGATTTCATTTGCTGCTCCCTAATGCTTTTGGTGTTCATACGGTCGTATTTCCAGTCTGTTTAGCGCTTATTGCTTATATTATAGGAAGCATGTTGTTTTCACGTAAGTTGCAATAAAGTGAAACTTCCATCAGTGGAGAGTTTTTTCATCTCCCACTGATGGTTAGTTGAACCAATCGGGCTTTTACGGGCAGTTATCCCCCACCTATCTTCTTCGCTTTCTCTAAATCTTGAGGTGGGGGTCTTACTGCCCGTTAGTGCGGGACAAACTTGAAATCTCTACATAAAAAGAGAACATCATTAAACGTACTATATTTAGAAGAGGATACTATGTTAAATATGAGAGCATAGTTCCTCTTCTTTTTTGGTTCATCACCAAAAGACAGGGGGGACATTTAGATAGATGTACACTCCACTCCGAGTGGACGCTTTCCGCGGGCGAGAGCGAGCCTCCTCGGCAAGCCTGCGGGGTCTCACTTTCCTCGCTATTCCCGCAGGAGTCGTCACTCTCCGTTCCGTGTATTGAAAATGATTCACTTTTAAAAAATCAACCCCATGTTACGGTGGTGAACCTCTTTTTTACGTTATTTACTATACATATCCATTTCGATTTTTTTGAAATCTTTGTCTAGCTCTGCCTCCTAGGCCCTCATGTCTAAGAACCTTCCGCACGAGAAGGTAAAAAACACCTTCTGTGTGAAAGAACCTTAGCCAACAGGCCTAAACAGTCGGCTCCGCTTTTCTTTATAAGTCGCTGTTATGTAGAATACAACATGATCGCTACTTGCTTTCTCCTTTTGTTTTCAACCTTGTATATGGTAGAAAAAGGCCCTGGCCGCTTCTAGGCATGGCCAGAAGCTCTCGTCCACCTAAAAAGAAAGAGGGTTTTTATGTCGATTTTTTAATTTGTATTTATATGCATATTCAGAATTTAGAAAATTAGTCTATGATGTAAAAAATATTAAAGGAACGTATTGGGGTCGATAGACAAAGCTTTTTCAACTAACACATGCTTGAATTGAATGGATCTGTTTAAGAAAATTGCTGTTTTATAAATATAGATAATATAGTATGATAAATTGATAATTACGAAATATCAGAAAAGTCAAAGGGAGTTGAAAAATGAAAATTAATAAAAAGGTATTTGAAATAATAGATTCTGTAGAAAACTTAGATGATGGATTTGAAGATATAGTAGAATTATCCATGAAATGTAAGTTTTCTAACTGCACTCATACAACCGAGCCTGGCTGTGCAGTTAAAAAAGCGATTTCTGAGGGCATTTTCTCAGAGGAAAGATTTAATAACTATTATAGAGTTACAAACGAAGCAGAATATGTTTCTCAGCAAAAGAATAAAACTAAGGCTATTGATTATATGAAACAATTGAAACTTTTTCATAGGTCTTAGCTAAGTTTATTCATAATTAATTACACTGCAATACATATAAATTATAAATAAAGAGCAATACATATTTATATGTATTGCTCTTTATTTATTGGGATTTTTTAAAATTTAGGTTTTGATAAATGTATTCTCCTGCTCTTCTTATTATGCAAATTTACGTGTTCTATATGTAAAACGGTCGTTTTTATGAAATAGTTTTGGAAAGACATAGCCATCTAATCCAATACGTCCAGCATTATAACCTGATACTAAAATAAACATAGTTAAAATAATCATATTTGGATTTGTACTTACAGTTCCACTTAATAAGAAAGATAGATTCATCATAATTCCAAAAAATGCAGCTGTTTTTGTTAAGCCACCTAAAATAAGACCAAGTCCTACTAAAATTTCTCCCCATTGTACAAGGAAGCTGAATAATTCTGCATGAGGAAGAGCAAAATGTTGAAGGAAATCAGCCCACCAGCCTTGTACAGCAGGATGATTGCCAGATGCTTGAGCGATTGCCCCTTTTAAAAAGCCGCTTGCATTGAAAGATTGTCCAGTAAGTTTTCCTATTCCGGCAGATAACCATGTATAGCCTATATATAAGCGTAAAAATAGTAATACAAAGGAAGCGCTTTTATTATTTCTTAAGAAATTAATAAACATGAAAATCCCTCCAGATTCGTATGTGAAATTTCTTTATATATTTATCATGTAACTTTGTGAAAGTAATCGCAATGTATAAAGTGTGAACAATTCACATGAATGGATTATTTTGTAGATAATTCATAATTTGTTTATAATTTTTTTTCATATGAGATAAAAACGCCTATATTTTACTTCTGTACACTTTTTTTTATTCATATAGTAATAGCAATTGATAGGATGGAGTTGAATGCCTTGAAAAAAGTACTGTTTCTTGGAGATCCTGGTATTGATGATTCATTGGCAATCATATACGGTTTATTACATCCTGATATTGATATTGTTGGCATTGTAACAGGATATGGAAACGTTACACAAGAACAAGCTACGAATAATGCAGCATATTTATTGCAAATAGCTGGAAGAGAAGATATTCCCATTATTAATGGGGCAAAGATTCCTTTATCAGGAGAATTTATAACATATTATCCAGAAATACATGGACAAGAAGGATTAGGTCCTATTCGTCCACCTGAAACAATTAAGGCAAATGTGAAACCATTTTGTGAAATATTTGAGGTTATTAAAAGGTACAAAGGAGAGCTGATTATCGTTGATACAGGTCGTTCAACAAGTTTAGCAACGGCTTTTATTTTAGAGAAAGAATTGATGAAAAGTGTAAAAGGGTATTACATAATGGGAGGCGGATTTTTTGTTCCAGGTAATGTTACTCCTGTTGCAGAAGCAAATTTTCACGGAGATGCGATTGCTTCGAATTTAGTCATGCAATATGCTGAACATGTTACGTTAATCCCGCTGAATGTAACGAATGAAGCGATCATTACTCCTCATACTGTTACATATATTGCAAAGAATACAAAAACAAATTTTAATAAATTGATTGAACCAATTTTTAATTATTATTACGTAGCCTATAAAAAATTAAATCCCAAAATAGGGGGAAGTCCGATTCACGATGTTTTAACAATGATGGCTGTCGTGAATCCTTCTTTGGTGGAATATGTATATCGTCGTGTTCAAGTTGATGTAGGTGGTCTTGCAAAAGGAGAAAGTATTGCTGATTTTAGACCGCAGCCAAGTGCAGAGGCGATGAAAAATTGGATAAGAATTGGCTGGAAATTACACTACAAACAATTTCTTGAAGATTTTATTCGGATTATGACATAGACAATATGCAAGTTTACAAGTTACAATAGAGGCGATCTGTAAAAAGATCGCCTCTATTGTTTTGAATATGAATTTTATATAATAGATTAAAAGAGAAAATTTAGGAGAGGAATTCCATTTGAGAACAATTGGATTATGTGTGGGGATAATTGGTTTATTCGCATTTATTATCTCAGGTAATTTTTTAGTGAAAAAAGTATGGAGTTCAAATTATGATGATGCGCAGTATGTTGCGTCATTTGTAGAAGAAAATAAAGAGCAAAAAAACAGCTCATTGTTAGTAAAACGAAATGATAAGTTGGTTTATTCTGTAAATCCTAATATTGTATTACCTGTAGCGAGTACGATGAAGCTTATTGTAGCAATGGAATTTACAAAACAAGTAGGAGAAGGAAAAATTGATCCAAATGAGCTTGTGTCATTGGAAGATGTTAATCGTTATTACATTCCAAAGACAGATGGCGGTGCTCATGAAAGATGGCAAAAAGTTTTAATGAAAAAAGGACTCATTGAGGAAAATGCCGTTACGCTAGAAGAAATCGCAAAAGGAATGATGAAATTTAGCTCAAATGCAAATACAGAGTATTTAATGGAGCGTCTTGGTATCGACAATATTAATGCAAACATAAATAAACTGGCATTACCGTCACATCAGCCATTATTTCCGATTGTTGCGTCTTTGTATATTCCGGGATATTTACACAAGGAATTACATGTTCCAAAACAGCAACTGGAACATAAGTTAAAAAACATGTCGCAAGAAGAATATCGCAAATATGCGATGTTAATGCATGAGCGTTTAAAGAAAAAAGGCACGCAGTTGCAAAATGAAATTCCGCTTTTCTTAGGAGAAAAATATGAAAAAATATGGTCTGAAAGGTTTCCGGCCGCTTCTGCGAATGATTATATGATTTTATTAGAGAAAGCAAATCATAAGAGGGATCTTACAAAAGAAGAAGAGAAAGAATGGGCACAACTTGTAGAATCAGATATGCAAGGGAAAAAGTATCGCCAAGTTTTTCGACATGCCGGTCAAAAAAATGGCTATACACCATGGTCTTTATCTAAAGCTGTATATGCAACAGACAAACAGGGGAACTGCACAGAAATTGTCTTTTTGGCAAATGATGTAAATGAAGACGACAGTGCTGAATTACGTAAACATTTACTTAATTTGCATTTTCAAATGTTACAAAGTGATAAATATAAAGCAACTATTATTAAGTAAAACCGATGTGTATGCATCGGTTTTTTTCTTTGGATAAACACATTATTTTAAGTAGTTGGGTATGATGATTAATAATCAATAGACGAGGGGAGCTATTTGAAATGCAGGAGGGGAACAAGGAGTTTTTGCAACGGGAAGGAGTAAGCTTTCCTGGTAAGACATATGCAGATTGTATATTACAGCACATATTCTATTTTCAGAGAAATTATTTATTGGAGGACATGTTTCGTATTCATCATGCACATGTCATTATGTTGGAAGAAGAAGGTTTGTTAAAAAAACAAGATGCTAAGATAATTGTAACGGCAGTAGAAAAAGTAAAAACTATCCCATTAGACAAGCTTGTATATAGTAAAGAGTATGAAGATCTCTTCTTTTTAGTTGAGCATCTGATTCAAAAAGAAGCAAACAGTGATAGTATTAGCAATATGCATATTGGTCGAAGTCGAAATGATATGGGGGTGGCGATGTATCGGATGAGCTTACGACGTTATTTATTACGATACATCGAACATTTTATGTTACTACAAGAGGGTATTCTAGAGCAGGCTGAAGAGCATATGGAAACGATTATGCCAGCATATACGCATACACAGCCAGCTCAGCCAACAACGTTTGGACATTATTTGCTTGCCATTTATGATATGATGGGGCGTGATATGAAGCGGTTATGGAGGGCGTATCGCGCTGTAAATCAATCTCCTTTAGGAGCGGCAGCACTTGCTACAACAAGTTTTCCAATTAATCGAAAGCGCGTTGCGGATCTTCTTGGTTTTTCAAAAGTAATTGAAAATTCATATGACGCGATTGCAAGCACTGATTATTTATTAGAAACAAGCAGCACACTTATGATAATGATGACAAATACAAGTAGATGGCTTCAAGACTTTTTATTATTAGCTACGAAAGAATATAGTGGCATTACAGTTGCAGATCCTTATGTGCAAATTAGCAGTATTATGCCACAAAAACGAAATCCAGTATCCATTGAACATGCAAGATCTCTTGCGAGTAGCATTTGGGGAGAAGCATTTACGGTTTTTCAAATGATTCATAATACTCCATTTGGAGATATAGTTGATACAGAAGATGATTTACAGCCTCATTTATATGAAGGGTTTGAGAAGGCAATTCGAGTTGTTCGTATAATGAATGCGGTGGTACGTTCAATGAAAATTGAAAAGGAAATTTTGCAAAGTCGTGCAAATAGGTATGCAATTACGATAACTGAATTAGCTGATTCATTAACTCGGAAGTATGATGTTCCATTTCGCCGTGCCCACCACGTAGCTAGCTATATAGCAAAATTTTCAGAAGAACAGAAAAAAGATTTACATGAACTAAACCTTGCCGATATTAATGTGTATTTACAAAATGAACTACAGGTGGTACTAGCAGAAGAAGAGTGGAAAGAAATGATTTCCCCTTATTCTTTTGTTGCAAGGAGAAACGTATACGGAGGACCGAGCCGAGAGCAAATGCAACGGATGATTAGAGAAAGAAAAGACAATGTTGCAGGGCAGGAACAAATGTTAAGGGATGTAAAGAAGCAGCTTAGTGAAGCTGAAACACAAGTCAATACAATTGTTACAACTATTGTAAACTCATAAAATGAAGAAGGTTTTCCTTTTTAAGTCGCCAATATATCACTATATATTAGGAAAGAAGAGATTATAGTGATACGACTCCATTATTTTTAGAATCTGAGCAATAGAAAACTCGCTAATAACGAGTTTTCTATTGCTCATCGATACGTATAATGCCACCTTGATCGAAATGATTTGTTTCTAATAATTCAATAACAGCTTTTGCTACATAATCTGGTGAAAGTAAATGATCATTTTCTTTCAAAGTTAAGAAACGTTCAACCTGAATAAAATCTTCTTTTGGTGTTTGTCTAATTTCTGCCTGCATGTTTGTATCTACTACACCTGGTGCAAAAGAAATAACTTTTACTGGGTATTCTTTGTCAGTTTCCTCTAGCGCAATACATTTCGTGAGCATATTTATACCAGCTTTCGTTGTGCAGTATGCTCCCCAGCCGAAGTACGGTTTTTGTCCAGCGCCAGAAGAAATGTTAATAATACGTTTATCTATGTTCCAGCCTTTCGTATGTTTCATAAACGCTGAAGAAAGTAACATAGGTGCTACTAAATTCACATGAACATTTGCAATTAATTGCTCACTTTCTGACCGCTCAAGTGGTTTCATGGGTGCTAACATACCAGCATTATTAATAAGGTGAATAGAAGAAACGTTTGTTACATCAATATTTGAAAAAATCTTTTCCATGAACGATTCAATTTGATGAATCTCCTGTAAATCAAACGAATAAAAATCAAACGGAATAGTAAGGTATTTTGCTTTTTCAATGAGTTGTTCATTTGGTTTACGTGATATAGAAATGAGTTTCGTCCCTTTTTCTAATAATTGCGTGGCAATTGCCTCACCTAAACCGCGAGAAGTTCCTGTTACTATTATATAACGCATATGATTATCTCTCCTTTTCCTATACATGTATTAGTATAAGGCATTCTTTTGTTTAAGCGAAACGAAACTGAACGAAATAATTGCCCCTACATACAATAAAGTAATGCATTGTTTTGAGGGGGAGTAGACATGTACTATGTAAATCCTAACTCGTATAATCAATTATATCGAGTATATGAAGGAACTTATAAACAAGTATCACAAGCGATTTTAGAAGCCATTAAAGGTGAAGCTGCTGCAATTGATTTTTATAGTCGGCTTGTAAAAGAAGCGCCAAATGCGAAACATAAAAAAGATATTGCACATGCATTAGAAGACGAAAAAGTACATTTACAGCAATTTATACAATTGTTTACAACATTAACGGGGAAACAGCCGACGTATCAAGTGATGCAAACGCAATATTCTTCTTATAAAGAAGGGTTAGAACGTGCGTATGAAGATGAACTAGAAGCGTATGAAGACTATCGGAATGCTTATTTACTAACTCAAAACTTAGCAGTTCGAGATGTTTTTTTTCGAGCGATGACAGATGAAATAGAGCATGCCATACGCTTTGGTTTTTTACGATTTTCTTTATCTTAAAACTAGACGATGTTGTCTAGTTTTTTTATCTCTACTATTCGAGGGCAGTAAAACCCCTATATTAAGATTGAGAGAGAAGAGAGAACCCGCTGATGGAAGTTTTACTTTATCAATGAATGAAGTTGCTGAAAGAGGCAGAAATAGATAAAAAATAATATTATGAGGAGATGTTATAAAAATGAGAAATCGAGGCGCAGCAATTATTGTAAAAGAAGGAAAACTAGCTCTTATAAAACGGATTCGGGATAAAGAGGTTTACTATGTTTTTCCAGGCGGTGGAATTGAGGAAGGAGAAACTTCAGAAGAAGCAACAGTTAGAGAAGTATATGAAGAACTTGGGATACATATACATATTAAGCGGCTTGCACAGAAGGTGAACTACAATGGGACACAATATTACTATGAAGCAACATTTGTAGGTGGTACATTTGGTAATGGAAAAGGTGAGGAATATATATATAATGGCAGTGACTGTAACAAATATATTCCGATATGGGTACCGATAAAGGAGGTATTAAATATAAATATTAAACCGTTAGAAGTGGGAGAATATGTATATCGATTATATGGAAATATGTAATTTACGGAAATGTTATAAAAAAGATTGACAGTACCCTCTGATTTCAGTATTGTATTCAGGTATGTGTTTAAATCAGGAGGGTATTATGGAAAAGCAAACTACACATCATGTGAAAATGACAACAGCAGATCCGTCTGCACTAGGTTTATTTGGACTTGCAATGGTTACACTTGTTGCGTCCTCACAAAAACTTGGCTTAACAAGTGGTGTTTCATTTGTATTGCCATGGGCGATCTTTTTAGGAGGTTTTGCTCAATTATTTGCTTGCATTAACGATGCAAAGCACAATAATACATTCGGTACAACAGCGTTTGGTGGATTTGCATTATTTTGGTTTGGTGTTGGTACTTCATGGCTAATTCAACTTGGCGTATTTGGTGAGAAATTAGCAGCAACTGTGGATCCAAAACAACTTGGAGTAGCATTTGTTGGTTACTTAATTTTTAGCTTGTTTATGACAATTGGCGCAATGGAAACACATAAAGTATTATTTACGATTTTTGTACTTATTGATTTCTTATTTATAGGCCTTTCATTTAGTACTTTAGGTGTTATGCCACATGCAATGCATAAATTAGCAGCAATTTCTGAACTGCTTATTTCACTGCTTTCATTCTACGGATCAGCAGCAGCCGTATTAAACATACATTTCGGAAAAGTTGTATTACCGGTTGGTAAGCCATTCGGTATCTTCAAAAAATAACAGCATAAATGAAACAGAAAAGAGCAGTTAAGTATCTGTAGGATACTTAACTGCTCTTTGTTTCGTGAGAAGCAACTGCAGATGTTCCGATAACTTCTGTAATTTTCGAAGCTTCTGCTGGGTGACCGTCAATTGTAACATCCACTTTTTGATTTTTATTAGTAGTTACAACCCAACAGTTTGGAAGATAACGAGATTTATGAGATAAAGTAGAAGGGATATTTAATATATCTCCTAAGGCATACATAGTTGCAGAAGAACCGCCATCCATAGCCATCGCGTTTTCAGCACCCCTGTCATATAAAAGGTCCTGACAATCTTTTAAAGAAGCGCCAATACTGTGAGGTTGTCTACCATCTACGATAAGGAACATAATTGAGCCATCTGTTTTTTGAGCCATAATGCTTCGCGGGCCATATCCCCAGCCACCGTCATTCGTAAGCATTTTTTCACCATTTACGATAAGTTGGGGCATAAAACCAGCTGCAGAAACAACATTTTTATTCAGCAATTGTTGTGCAGAGTAGTCGCCTGTTATCATTTGTCCGTATTTTGTTAAACCGGTGATAATAGCTGGCGTATTATCATTTTCAGGTGTATGAATAATTTGTCCGTTTTCTATCACAATGCCTAGACCAACTTTACCGCCACCATGTCCTGTTTCATCTGAAAAGCCACTTGCATTTACCGCAACAAGTGCATGATTCCGCTTCGCCATCACGTAAATTTTTTCACCAACATCATTACCTTGTGTACCTTGCTGTGTTACAAGTTTTACATTAAAAGGATTACTAATTGTCATGAGTTTGCCTTCAAAATAATGATCCTCATACTTTTTTTGAACGGTTTCAATTTTTACATGGAGCGGCGTATGTTTTTTTGCTTCTAATTGTTGTTTTGTAAATTTTTGAAGCCCATCGGATTGGCTGTTTTTCCATTTTGGATTATTAATTGAATTTGAAATATCATTCAACTCTTGTTGTGATAAAAAAGTGAATTTTGCTAAATCACGGTGTTGTGAAGTTAGGATACTTTCCGCAGCAATTACACGTAATTTATGTCCATACGGCGTACCAAACAAAACACCAGCACCAATTACAATGAAAATAAGCAATAAAATGGAAGATATTTTTATTGCATTTTTTAGATACTTTTTCATTCTGAAAACTCCTCTTAAATAATTCAGCTTTTAGTTTTTGTGGTGCAATCACTTCTTATTTAACTAGCGTAGATTCCTTTACAATATGATGATATAAACAATTTGACAAGAGAAAAATATGAAAGTGTATCGTTAAATCACAATGAAAACGGTCAGATTAATAATGACGGAAGAAATAAGTGAATCTCATTTAGAAAGACATAGACAAAATAGAGGGAAATAAAAAAACAGAGTTTGTGATTCGTTCACGTCATGAATTATATGAAGTAATGGGTGTTAAGGTACCCTTGACATAAATTTTAAAAATAAAAATTTGCATTTATGTTAATAAAGGTGTATAGTGAAGTTAAACCATTTTACTTTTAATACCATAGAGATTTAAATAAGCTGTAACTTCAGAGGGGATAGCAATGTTAAATCTTCTCCAGGTTACAGTTTTTTTATATCTGATGATTATTTGTAAAGTGGTTGAAAATGGACATGTACATTAGGGTACATATTTTAGGAGGATTTTTTCATGCAAAACGGTAAAGTAAAATGGTTTAACGCTGACAAAGGTTTCGGTTTCATCGAAGTTGAAGGTGGAGAAGACGTATTCGTTCACTTCTCAGCTATCCAAGGCGACGGCTTCAAAACTTTAGAAGAAGGTCAAGAAGTTACTTTTGAAGTTGAACAAGGTAACCGTGGACCACAAGCTACTAACGTAGTAAAAAAATAATTGAAGTGAAAGAGAAGGGACTCCCTTCTCTTTTTTAATACTCTAAATATGAGTGGGTGTTAATACATATTGGAAATAAGGGATATACTGTTAAGAAGAGATAAGGAAGAGGTATTGGGTATGTATGAACCAAAGTATTATATTGTATTTGATATTGAACGAAATTTTAGACCTTATCAATCGGATGCTCCAACGGAAATTGTTGATATCGGAGCTATCAAGATTGAAGCAAGTACAATGAGCATCATCGAGGTCTTTTCTTCATTAGTGAAACCAACGGCATCCCTATCTCGTCATACAACAAAGCTAACAGGAATTACAAAACAAGATGTAAAAGGTGCAGAAAAATTTCCGAAAGTAATTGAGCAATTTCGTAAGTTTCTTGGAGAGGATTATATGCTTGTAACGTGGGGGAAAGAGGATTATGGATTTTTAACAGAAGATTGTGCACGATATAATGTGAAATGTCCTAATCTTGAGAAAGAAAGAAGATTTGATTTACAGAGATTTGTATTTCATGCATATAAAGAATTATTTGTAAATCCACCCAGTTTGAAACTTGCAGTAGCACAATTGGCTTTAGAATGGGAAGGGAAACAACATCGCGCTTTCGACGATGCCAAGAACACGGCAAATATTTTTCTCACAGCAGCTAAGCAAAAGGACATTCGTAAACGGTATAAGAGAAATGTGGAGCTCATTCTTGTGAAAAATGGCGTTTTGACTGATAAGGGTAGAAAGAAAATGAAGAGATGGGTGTTTAAAGAGGTAAAGAGAAGTGGACATTGCCGCTTGACATGGAATACATTCATGAAGAGTAAGACATGGGAGAATGTATTAGAACAATATCATTTTGATAATCCAACCTTACTTCTGTTGCAAAATTATTTTAATACTGCTTTAAAGAAAGCTAAACAGCAACTTCAAATATTGGCAGCGATGAATAACCAGAAGTAACCCTCCATTAGAATGTGCTCCTTTTTGACCCTAAAAATAACCAGCAAATGATCAACTGTAAAATGCTCATCCATGCTATTAATAGTAAGGAATCCCCGTTTATCCCGCCTCAAGATGCAGAGAGAAACGTTGTCTAGTTCCAGTGGCTAGAATGTTCGGTGGCTGCGCTGCTTCCTACGAGGTAAAAAACACCTCTACGTCAGAAGCTCCATCCCCCTCACATTCTGAGCGAGCCACTTCCACATTTTCTTCGTTGTCTAGTTCCAGTGGCTAGAATGTTCGGTGGCTGCGCTGCTTCCTACGAGGTAAAAAACACCTCTACGTCAGAAGCTCCATCCCCCTCACATTCTGAGCGAGCCACTTCCACATTTTCTTCGTTGTCTAGTTCCAGTGGCTAGAATGTTCGGTGGCTGCGCTGCTTCCTACGAGGTAAAAAACACCTCTACGTCAGAAGCTCCATCCCCCTCACATTCTGAGCGAGCCACTTCCACATTTTCTTCGTTGTCTAGTTCCAGTGACTAGAATGTTCGGTGGCTGCGTTGCTTCCTACGAGGTAAAAAACACCTCTACGTCAGAAGCTCCATCCCCCTCACATTCTGAGCAAGCCGCTTCCGCTTTTCTAAAGAAGATAGGTGGAGGATCACTGATGGAAGTTTCATTTTATTGAACGCAGTAATTGAATAACCACCGAAAATGGTTCAGTAAATAAGTGAATGAAATAAAAACGAAGAAATCTTCCTATGAATATTTCAATACTAGAAAGAATAATTTTCTTCACTTAACGTTTGATAAAATAGTATTAATTTGTTTAATCATAAGCATGTATATATACAAGTAAAAAACGACATAAAACCTCTTTCTTTTTGGGGAGACGAGAGCATCTGGCCGTGCATAGAAGCGGTCAGGGCCTTTTCCTATCACATGCAGTTCGCCGCCTGTTAAAACAAAGAAATTCCACCACTCATCAACCACTACTCCTTTTTTAAATTAAATCAATTTATAAAAATATATATTAATTTAGGGTACATATGAGAGTGATGAATCATAGAATATGAGATAAAGCGATTACAAAATTACGAAATCCCGATTAAGGAGAAATGAAATGAAATCATACTTCAATAAAAGAAGAGTAAGTAGAAGAGATATAGAAAAATATAAGCTCATTGGGAGTGGGAAGGATGGGGAAGTATATCAATTAAGCCATGATAAGTGTGTGAAAATATTTTTTCTGGAAGAAACTCAAAAAAAAGAGTTGAAAGCTCTTGTAATTGGACAATCATCGTCGATTATTCCACGACTTTATGAATATGGGGAAAATTATATTGTTATGGAGTATATACATGGAATTTCACTTGCACGTCACTTGAAAAGAGAACAAAAAATTACAGAAGAATTAACTGGGAAAATATTAACAATGTTAAGTGAATTCGAAAATTTAGGATTTACCAGATGGGACACGGAAGTGAGACACATTTTAATAAATGAACAAGGTCAGCTAAAAGTCATTGACCATAAGAGAGCTTTTACTTCGAATAGTAAAGTACCTGGTAAGTTATTAAAGGGGTTTCAAAAATTTGGATTGGAAAAGGAATTTTTAAAAGATGTGAAGAAAATACAGCCTTCTGTTTACAATACATGGATGAAGCATCAATAAAAACGAAGTGTCTGGGACTTGATATTTTAATATTAAAACTATACCTGTATTTTTTATTACTTCGTTTCCGAAATTTGTGGACGATACCTGCTTGTATGTGCCTAATTAGCAAGTAACTTTCATCTGTGATAAAAAGTTTTCTTTGTCACAGAGGGGGAAATACACATATAAATATATAGCTGAACTATTGGTTATTAGTAATAAATAAAAACCAGTTTTCCGCTAATGACAGTTTCTTTTTGCAGCATCAATCATAAATTAGGTAGTACAAGGAGTGAAAATACTAATGAAAGAGTGTATTTTAGTCATTGGCGCACATCCCGACGATGAATTATTAGGATTAGGCGGGACTTTAAAAAGATTAGTAGAAGAAGGACATCAGGTAATTTCAATCATTACTGCTCTAGGAAGAAAAGAGGAAGCTCATCACATACAGCAGCTAGGCCGGTGTGCAAATAAGGCGATTGGTATTGAAGAAGTGATATTCCTCCAACATGCTAATTTAGAGTTGGAATTAATTCCATTACACAAATTAACGAAAGAAATAGAACAATTAATAAAAACCTATAAACCAAGCAAAATCTTCACTCATCATTATGGAGATCTCAATATCGATCACCATATTACTTTTCAAGCGGTTTTGACTGCGACTCGCCCTCTACCAAACCAACAACCAATAGAATTGATTACATTTGAAACCGTTTCCTCTAGTGAGTGGAATATCCACACGAATGATAAATCTTTCAAGCCTAATTATTTTGTTAACATTACCGATCAAATGGATTCGAAGATTGCGGCGCTTAAACATTATGATGTAGAAATGAGAGATTTTCCTCATCCTCGTTCATACGAAGGAATTCAATATTTAGGAAGAGTAAGGGGAATGACGATTGGCGTACCATATGCCGAAGCATTCGAAGTGATAAGGAGGATCTGGCAATGAAAAAGAGATTTGAGTTCCCATATCCCTATGTAATCAAAACAATGGATAAATATTTTGGAATTCAATCATTCTCATTACAAAAAAAGAAGAGTGCAGTGCAAGAACGTTATACACAGAAAAAGGTGTCTAAAAAGAAGAATCTTTCAATATTAATTGCTACATTTTGGGACTATCCTCATACTGGGGGATTATCTAATTATATTACGGCACTTAGTGAAGGATTAAGAAAACAGGGACATCACGTCGATATTATCTCTCCTAATCAATTTTCTAAAAGCCGAGTGGAAAAGATGCGTGAAGTAGTTGTTCCGCAATTAAAAAATTTTTTTAAAACGCGTTATGGAAGTTATAATAACACAATTGTCAAAAATCACAGAAATATGTATATATACGAAAGAATGCTACTTGAAAATATTAACTTTAAAAAATATGATATCTTTCATGCGCAAGATTTATTTACAGCTAATATATTAGGAAGAATTAACGAACGCTATGGAAAAAAAATGCTCTTTACACCTCATGGAATGTATACTTTTAATCGGTTAAAGTTTGGCATATTTAAAAAGGGTTCGCTGGAAGAATTCTATCATACGGCATTAGAAAGAAAGGCCATTGAATTTGCTGATCATCTTATTATTCTCAGTGATTCATTTCGCCGTCCATTAATACAGTTGGAGGCAAAACAAAAGAATATGACAACTGTGTTGACGGGTATTGATTATCCTGATAAGTATCGTACAGAAAATACATCATCAGCACATAAAAAAATTGTTATTACATGCGTGGCTAGATTAGGTCCAAGAAAAGGCCATAATATATTGCTTGATGCTCTGTCACAAATGGAAAGGAAATATACAGATAATGTAAAGTTGCTCATTGTCGGAGATGGTGAGATGAGACATACGTTAGAAGAGCAAGTTAATAATTTGAATCTTTCCATGGTAGAGTTTTTAGGAGAAAGAGATGACGTTCCGGACATTTTAAGTAAAACTGATATTTTTGTACTACCAACTTTAAATGATAGCCTACCTATTTCTATTATTGAGGCCATGCATAGCGGAATTTGTGTCATATCGACGCCATCGGGAGGTATACCTGAACTTGTTAATCACTCTAAGACAGGTATCCTTGTTGAGGCAGGAGATGCAAATAAACTGGCGCGGGCATTGAAATATGTCATTGGAAATCAACAGGCTAGGGAGCAGTTAGGTAAAAATGCAAGAAAGTTCGCTAAGAAGTATTTAACTAGAGAGACAATGATAGCAAATATCGAACAAATCTACAAAAAGTGTTTAGATGAGGAAGGATTCTATGAATCATGAACATGCAGCAGTTGTTCTGGATTTAAGTGCTAATGGAATTGGAATTATTAGAAGTTTGGCGAGAAAAGGAATCAGTGTTTATGCATTTGACGTAGAGAAACCTTATAAAATAGGAAAGTCACGCCTTGCTTCATGTGGAGTATGTCCAAGTCCTTTATCTGAAGAAAAAGAATTATTAACTTTTCTAGTCAACTTGGCTAAAGGATTTAAATTGAAACCTGTTTTGTATACAGGTGCGGATGATTATGTAGTATTTATTTCAAAATATCGAATGGAACTGTCTAACTACTATTTATTTTTGTTTCCTGAACATTCGTTGATTGAGGAAACATTAAATAAACATAAAATGTATGAACTGGCAACTAAGCATAATATTCCGTGTCCGAAAACGTATGAGATTGAGACGGAAGAACAATTGGAAGAAGCGATAGTAAGCTTTGATTTTCCGTGTATATTAAAGCCGGTTCTGGGTCATGAGTTTCGAAAAAAGATAAACCAAAAGGCAATTCTTATACAAAATCCAGACCAACTTAGAGATGAGTATAAATCGTATCAACAGCACGGAAAGCTTATTCTTCAAGAAATTATTCCTGGTGACAATCAATGTTTTTATAAAGTTGCTACATTTTATGACGATAACATGGAGCTACTAGCATTATTTTCTTTACAAAAGAATCATCAATTCCCAGCTGAATTTGGAACAGGAGCTCATATCGTTAGTAAAGAAGTTCCAGAATTAGTAGATATATGTTTACCCTTTTTTAAAAATATTAATCTTAAAGGTATTGCTATGGCAGAGTTTAAAAAGGATCCTCGTGATGGCGTTTATAAGTTTATTGAAATAAACCCTCGTTTTTGGTTAACTCACAGTCTGACAGGACCTGCCGGCATCGATTTTGTTTACATGTATTATTTATATTTAACGAAGCAAAACCCAGCGCCAAGACTTAAACAAATAGATGGTATCAAATGGATCTATCTTGTGCGGTATTATTTAACATTCCGCTATAAGAAAAAAAGAGCTGAAATGACGTTGAAAGATTTTTATGAAGGGTTGCGCGGTAAAAAAGAATATGCTTTGTTTGCATGGGATGATCCAATGCCGTTCATCAGAAGCACATGGTCTCATTTGAAAAACGCCTGGAAACGAAAGCGAAAGGAATGAACACATTGTACGAGGTAAAAACATTATCCCGTCATTTTGAAAAGTTAAAAATTGCAGAAAAACTCTCTTATTCAATGGATAAGAGAGTTGCAATTGATCCCGATAAAATAGAGTGTTTAAAATCAACAAGACGAAGTAGCATTTACAAAATATTTATTCAATCAAAAGCTGAGTACTATCCTATTGTTTTAAAAATATATAATTCAGCAGATTACAAAAATGAAATAGAGATTAATATGTACGATAGAGCATATCCTATATTGAAAGAATTTCTTCCTGAAATATATCATATTGAACAAACTGGAAATGAGACATGGATATTTATGGAGTTTGTACGTCAAATACGCGGTCAGATTACCTTCTCCCCGAAACATTTTGATTACATTATTCCTGCTGTTGCTAAACTTCACGCACACACATTTGAAGACAATATTAAAAAGCATAAAGATGTTTGGAAATATTGGCTTCCTATTTATGAATCGAGCCGCATGAGGAGTGATCGAACTAGAAACATTGAAAAGACGATTGATTTTCTCGACGATGGAATGAAAGACGACCAGTTAAGGGGAATTATTAAACCTTATTATAAATCGCTAGTAAAACTATATAATAGGGGACCAGATTTTTTCCCGGAACTATTTAAAAATGGTTCATCGATAACGCATGGCGATCTTCATTTACAAAATATTTGCAGTAATAATGTAACGTTACATGCACCATGGAATATCCAGTTTATCGATTGGGAGTCAACTAAATATGCACCTGTCTGGTTTGATATGGTTGTTCTAGTTGAAATATTATTAGGTTTCAGAAAAGATTGGCAGAACAATGCAGAAGAAATTCGTACACATTGTGTGGAAGTATATGCAAAAGAAATGCAGAAGAATGGCATAAACTTTAAAACAAAGCCAATTGACCTTTATAAAATGGCGTATTTGCAGAGAACATTAGAAAAGGGATTGCATACCCAATTGCGAAGAATATTTGATAACCGCGGCGGTGAATTATTGCCGTATCATCTTGAAAAAATTTCTACTTGGGGAAGCGAATTAGGTTTATAGCATATACAACTTTTATCATTAACTAAGTTAGGAGGAGATGCTTCTGAATACAACAAGGGAAGAGCGAAATGAATGTAATTCCCCTTTCCATACGAGTCTACTAAAAATCATGGATGAATACTATCAAATAGATCATAAAAAGGATCATATAATCGAACCGTTTCAGACGTTTGGAATCAAAAAAGGTAGTATACTAAGTAACACAAATAAATTAAAAATTCTTTATGTAACATTTTTGAAATATCCTAATACAGGGGGATTATCAAACTATATTACTTCTTTAAAAACAGGCTTTGAAAAGTATGGTCATGACGTAGATGTCATCTCTCCTACTCAAATGACGGCAGTTCATTTAGAGCAAGACATTCCGAAGGATGCAAAATGCGCAAGAGATTTTATGTTACAACGATATGGTATAGTGAATGAAAAAATTATAAAAAACACGAGTTTTTTGAATGTGTTTAAGTCTTTCTTAAGAGAAAAAAGCCTAGAGCAATATGATGTGTTTCATGCACAAGATTTATTCTCTGTCTTTTTATTAGGACAACTAAACCTAGAATATAAGAAACCACTTTTTTTTACACCGCATGGGCATTTTACAAAAAGTCGATTAAAATTTAATAAAATAGAAAAAGGATCAATTGAAGAAGCGTATTTCAGTGAAATTGAAAAACAGGGAATAAGAGCGGCTGATCAAATCATAACGATCAGTAATTCCTTTCATCCTCCTTTAAAAGATTACGGGGCAAAGACAGAACAATTGATTACTGTTCATACAGGTATACATTTTCAGCAAGATTTTATGTCTAAACAGGAGTGTAATAATAATCTTGTAATTTCCTGTATTTCCCGCCTTTCTCCTAGAAAAGGTCATGATATTTTTCTAAAAGCACTCTCGCAAATTCAACAAGATTTATCTAATGTAGAGGTATGGATTGTTGGTGATGGTGTCATGAGAGAAAAGTTAGAAAATCAAGTCATACAGCTTGGTCTTGACAATATTAAATTTTTTGGCAGAAGAACAGATATCCCAGAAATTCTTTCATCTTCTGCAATCTATGTTTTACCTACCATTAACGATAACTTTCCAATTTCAGTTATTGAAGCTATGTTTTCTCGTCAAGCTATTATTACAACAAACTGCGGCGGTATACCAGAAATGATTCAAAACGGAAAAACAGGGATCATTTGTGAACCAGGCAATGTGCAACAGCTTGCCGATGCTCTTAAATTGCTTTTAACGAATAAGGATTTGCGTGAACAATTAGGAAGAGAAGCTCAGGTCTATTCACGACAACACTTAACTCAAGATGTAATGGTTTCAAAGATAGAAAGAATCTATTATTCTTTTATGAGCAATATTTAGAACCTGTATATATAAATCCATTTTAATTTTTGACATATAAGTTGCTGTTATACAGAATACAACATGACCTTTTAACCGCGTATGTGGCAGAAAAAGTTCTATGCACGGCCAGATGCTCTTGTCCTCTCCTAAACAGAAAGGGGCTTTTATGTCGTTTTTTAATTTGTATATATAGAGAGTGCGTGTATAAACTGTACAGTTTAATAAAAAGACCATGAAAAATCAAGCACTAAGAAAGATGGTTTCGGTATTCTACCGGAGCCATCTTTCTTAGTTTCCACTGATAATGATTATAGTTATAGTGGTTTTAACTGTCACCTCAAGAGTCACTAATGTGTCACACCGCTTATCGTATTGACTCATGTCAAAATCAGTTACAAGATGGTCTATCTCAATTAAAACAAATGATGGAAGATATCGATAAAACAACTGATACAATTCAACAATCTAAAACATCTTGGTAGTTTATTTTGTTTGGAGAAAATAAATGTTTTATTGAAGGTGATTTCTTGTACAGATTTTACTTTTCATGATAATGATGGGATTTTTGTAAGTATAAAGAGGGATTTCTCAAAAGTCGGGTTCACCGACTTTTGAGAAATGACCAATATATTTAATATATCCTTTTAAAAAAGGAATCCAAAACAGGATCAAATCTTCTTTAAGATGAGTAAAAAGAAAAAGGAAACCTTTATTTATAGATTTAAGAACATAGATTTTGGTCACAAAAACGTTTTAAATCATGTTTATGGTATCTATATATCTTCTTTTAAACCATGCCCATACTGTTGTTTCTTCTCAATACGCTCAATCACATCCTGAAGCTCATCCGGCTTCAAAAACTCAATCGGAGAGAAGCCTTTCTCAAACGTAAGTGTATCCACTTCAATCATTAGGACATATTTGTCATTCACCTTCGCAATATGAATTTGGTCTCCAAAATCCGCAAGCAACGCTTTCACAGAAATATGGTCTGCTTTTAGCTTTAATTCTATCTCAGGGGTATGCTCCACAATTTGTGCCGTAGCTTCCATAACTTCTTCTGTTGTGAAATGTTCCATAATTTCACGCTTTGGACTCGCAGCCCATACTTCCATCGCTTGGTCGAATTGTTCCCGTTCTTCTGTACCTTCTTCAAAAACGTCTTCGATTTGGTCGTATACCATATCCATTACTTGTGTTTTCATAATTTCAGGCATAGAGCGCTCGTACTCGACAAATTTTAAGAAATCTTCGAAGTAGCGGGCGTGTGATGCTTGGTGGATTTTTAGTTCACCTACTTCCACGATGCCTTCTTCTGGCATGTATGGGTATTGGATTGACTTCATGTTTTTCGTTGTGATTGCCATTTCAACATTTCGAATTAGCGTTGCTTCATCAGAAATAGAAGCAACCTTTGGCTCGAAGTCACATTTCAATATAAAGACGAACGGATCGTCGAAATATTTGCGAAGCTTTGCTTGGACAACGAGAAATACACCGCCGCGTACAGCGCTTGTATCAATATACGTATAGATGAGTGGTTCATTTGTATCTTTAAATGTTTCTTTCGTTTCTGCAAAACGAATGCGGTTGAAAAGGTTGTAGTTCGGGTTAGAATCGAATTCATGCCCAACTTCAACAATGAAGCGGCCAATTTTTGTTGGGACTTGTTCGCTTTTTGGGTGACGATCTACTTTTCGTTTCGAAATTTTTAATAATTCACCGTCTAGAAAGTCTTTTAATGGACTGTCTTCGTATTCTTCAGCATCTAATGTTTGAAAATGTTTATAGCGTTTGTCTGCTTGTTCACCTTGTCCATCTACTTGTACGACGTAAAAGGAAAGAAAATTTATTTCAAAATCCATGATTATCACCTTGTTTCATTTCGTTAACTCTTTTCAGTATAGAGATGGAGAAAACATTCGTCAATTTAATAAAGTGAAACTTTAATCAGTGGGGGGGGCTTCATCCCCCACTGATTATTAGCCCTCCCAATCGGGCGCATGCCAGCAGTTTATCTCCCACCGAACATTCTAGCCACTGGAGCTGGACAATACTTTCGCTGAATTTTGAGGTGGGAGTATTACTGCCCACGAATAGCGGGATAAAGTAAAACTTCCGTCAATGAAGCCTCCATATGTGTAATTGTGAATGATTGACAGGGCGAACACATATGTATAGAATATCTCGTTTTTTTAGAATCATTATTCATTACATTTTTACGTAATATTGGTATAATAAAATATCGGTTGTATAAAAATTGTCTCATTGTATAATTTGGTATATAATGGATGGAAAAGGTTGGTTAAATTTTTAGCAGAGTTAAGAAATTTTTAAGGAAATATATGTAGACTTTTGTGAAAGAAAAGAGTAATTTAAAATATGGAGAAATATTCTATATATATCCACTTTAATTTTTCAACATCTTTGTCTAGCTCTGCTTCCTAGGCCCCCATGTCTAAGAACCTTCCATACAAGAAGGTGAAAAAACACCTTCTGTGTGAAAGCACCTTAGCCACCGGGCCTAAACAGTCGGCTCCGCTTTTCTTTGTAAGTCGCTACTATGCAGAATATAACATGACCGCTACTTGCTTGCTCCTTTTTTAAAAACCTTGCATGTGGCAGGAAAGGGCCTTAATCGCTTCTATGCATGGCATGGCCAGATGCTCTCGCCCACCTAAAAAGAAAGAGGGCTTTTATGCCGATTTTTTAATTTGTATTTATAGAGTAATACATAAAATTTATATTAAGAAGTAATGTAATTATACATACATAGAATTGTTTGAAATGGAAAAAAAGATAGAGAATAGAAGGAGAGAGTAAATTGTTGCGTAAGTTTCGAAGTTTAGTATTAGGTACATTATGCTTAAGTGTAGTTAGCGGATGCAGCGGGAAAGTCAGCGAAGTTGCGTTAGTAAGCGGGGCGGGGGATCATGCTGTAGAAGCAAAAGCAGAGGTAAATAAAAGTATAAGTTTAGTAGATGGTAGAACTGGAAAAGAAGTGAAAAATATAGACTTAGCAAGTTTAGGTTATTTCGAAGATGAAAAGACATTTAAAAAAGAGGTTGCTAAGGTTGTTAGCGAGATTGCAAAGAGTGTAGATACAAAGATGGTTCCTTCTCGTATGAAGAGTGACGGTACATGGGTAGAAGGAAAGCCTTCTTACGAATTAATGGAAAAAGAGTTAATAGATAAGTTGATGAATGCCGGAATGTGGGATTCTTCTTATCAGTTGCCAATTGTAGAGAAAAAGCCTGTAGCAACACCAGAGAATGGAAAGAATAATGGAACAGTAATAGGGAGATTTGAAACGAATTTAGGGGGTTCTACTGGTGGTAGAATAGAAAATATCCGTTTGTCTTCAAACACTGTCAATGGGGTGGTATTAGGAAAGGGAGATAGATTTTCCTTTAACACTTTAGTAGGAGATACAACACCTGATAAAGGGTATCAGTTAGGGAAAGAGATTGTAGATGGTAAACTAGTTGATGGATACGGCGGAGGTGTATGCCAAACTTCTTCGACATTGTTTAACGCTGCAGATCAAGGTGGATTAAAAATGGTAGAGAGATCGACTCATTCCAAAGAAGTAGGGTATGTACCTAAAGGCAGAGATGCGACGATTGCATATCCGTATTTAGATTTAGTATTCGAGAACACAAGCGATAACCCAGTGAAGCTTGTCATGTTCATAGATGGTCAGAAATTAATCGCAGAGGTACATGCTGTATAGGTATTTTATTCTTTTTAGGAAACTTTTTAAAAAGATGTGAATTGAAATAAATAGCTGAATGATGATGAATAAAAAAGGTGCTTCTTGTGTAAGCGCCTTTTTTTTTCATATTTTAAAGCTTTTTGTATAAAGTGAAACTTTAATCAGTGGGGGGTTCTTCATCCCCACTGATTATTAGCCCTCACCAATCGGGCTTTTACGGGCAGTTTATCTCCCACCTAACTTCTCTGCTTTACCGAATTTTGAGGTGGGAGTATTACTGCCCACGAATAGCGGGATAAATGTATCGTTACTTCATGCGCTATAGTTCAATCCAATATCTTTTTATAACATTCCCATCTTCTTCGATATAGTTTGAATCAGGTATACCACCATTTTTGATATAGGTTTTTACTAATGAAACGTTCATTTGTATAATTTTTTTATATATAATATTTATAATATTGACATAATTAAAATGTTATTTACATTCTCAAAATAGTTATAAAGAAGAGGTATAATGGAGTTTTTTGTCTTTTTAAGTTTTAGTAAAACATTATGTCCATGTATTATGAATGATAGATTTTGAAATATTCTCTTTTTCTACGAAATTATTGAGAAAATCTTTCATTTGTTAGGTTTGTATAAAATGGAAAGGTAAAATATTATCTTCTATAGAATTATTCGTACGTTCGAAATAATTTTAAAATTGGGGGAGTGATAGTTTTGTTGAAAAAAGTTGTCGCGGTTGCAACTGCAATTCCTTTGGTTTTTGGTATTATGTCCACTGCTTCGGCAGTAGAGGAAACACAAGTAAATGTACAGGCCGTTCCGCCTCAAGTGCAGGCAACCGAATATTTAAAAGCGAATGCTGCGCAGTATGCTTTGAAGTCGGATTTGTCAGACCTGCAATATGTTTCTACGACAGATACACAGGTGGCATCTTATGTTAGATTTCAACAAACAGTAAATGGAGCTCCTGTATTTTCTAGACAAGTAACAGTTACGCTGAATAAAGAAGGACAAGGTGTACTAGCAGTTTCAGATTACCTTCCTGTACAGAGTGTCAAACAAATTAAGCAAAAGCTGAGTGAAAAGGAAGCTGAAGGTAAATCGACTCAGTATATTGAGGCAGAAGATACAAGTTTATGGGCTCCGACTACACGTGAGTTTGGATATATAATCGAAGAAGGTGTGGCAATTCCAGTGTATCGAGTTGTCATCCATTCTCAAAAGCCGCTTGGTGCTTGGGAAACATTTATTGATGCGGAAAATGGAAAATTACTTAAGAAAAAAGATTTAAACCGAAAAGCAGAAGGACAAGGGAAAGTGTTTCTACCAAACCCTGTAGTAACAAATGGAGTTTTAGCTGGATTAGCAGATAATAATGATGCAGACTCGACTGCTTTGAATAATCAATTGAAAACAGTTACTTTAAAAGGGCTGAATGGATCAGGATATTTGGCTGGTGATTATGTAACAATTTCATCAAAAGTGAAAACATATTCCGCATCTCTTCAATATAATTACACACGTTCAAATGATAGATTTGAAGATGTTATGGTATATTATCATATTGATACCTTGCAACGATATATACAACAACTAGGATTAAGTAATATTAACAACCGTTCTATTAAAGCAAATGTGAATACATCTACAGCAGATAATTCTTTTTATTCTCCTTCGACTAAGGCACTGACATTCGGTTCTGGCGGAGTTGATGATGCGGAAGATGCAGGGGTGATTGCTCATGAATATGGTCATTCTATTCAAGATAATCAAGTTCCTGGATTTGGGAATTCTTCGGAAGGCGGAGCAATGGGAGAAGGATTTGGAGATTTCTTAGGAGCTACTTATGAAGATGCTGTATCAGATACAGGTTATGGAAAAGCGTGTATTGGAGAATGGGATTCGACTTCTTATTCCAATACGAATCCAACTTGCCTTCGTAGATTAGATAACAACAAAGTGTACCCGAAAGATATTGTAAATGAAGTTCATGATGACGGCGAAATATGGTCGCAAGGTGAGTATGATATGGCGCAGGCTTTTGGACGAGATATTGCGACAAAAATTATTTTACAATCGCATTGGTCTCTTACTCCTAATGCTACGTTCCGTGACGGTGCGAGAGCAATTAAGCAAGCGGATGCCCTTCTTTATGGAGGAGTGCACGGTGCAGAAATTGATCGTATTTGGGCAGCGCGAGGCATTAGTACAAACTAGAAAGATAATAGTGAGAAAATGCAAAATGTAAAGGGAATTGAGCTGAAAATCTAGAAGGTAAGAGGATATCGACATCTGTTGATATCCTTTTATATATGTTTGAATTAGAAAAAATATCGGGTAAATTTATTGACAACAAACATTAATGTAACTAAAATAGTTACATTAATGTTTGTTATTCTATATTCTTGTGAAGTGATGCAGGTGAAAAGGATATATGTAATTTGAAACATAATAAAATGAAGCTTCTAGTAATGGGAGTTTGCTTCATTCTGCACGCTGATGCGGGAGAAAAAGGGAGGTTATATGATTGCAAACAGAATTACAAATGAAAGTACAAGTTGCAAAAGATAAGCGAATCATTTTAGCTATCATTCTCGGAAGTTTATCTGCAATTGGGCCACTTTCTATTGATATGTATCTTCCGGCTTTTCCGGCTTTAACAGACGATTTGCATGCGACAAGTGCACTTACGCAGCTAAGTTTAACTGCATGTTTGTTAGGAATTGCGTTAGGTCAATTGTGGGTCGGTGCATGGAGTGATCGCCAAGGAAGGAAAAAACCAATTGTAATCGGCCTTGTTATTTATGCGGTTGCGTCATTATTATGTGCGCTAACACCGTCTGTATGGGTACTAATTGTATTACGTTTTATTCAAGGTGCAGCTGGTTCGGCGGGGATTGTACTTTCGCGTGCGATTGTGAGAGATTTATACACAGGATCAGAGCTTACGAAATTCTTTTCTACTTTAATGTTAGTAAACGGAGCTGCTCCAATCTTCGCACCTATTATTGGGGGACAAATTTTAAGCTTTGCTTCTTGGCACTGGGTATTCATTGTATTAGGTATATTAAGTGGACTTATGTTATTAAGTGTTATTTTTATCATGCCAGAAACATTGCACGAAGAAAAAAGAACCGCAGGTGGATGGGGAGAGAGCCTATCTCATTATAAACGCTTATTAAAAGATCGTGTATTTATGGGATATGCACTTTCGCAAGGATTTATTACAGCAGCGATGTTTGCGTATATTTCAGGGTCACCGTTTGTGATTCAAAATATTTTTGGTGCTTCGCCGCAATTATATAGTTTATTTTTTGCGATTAACGGTTTTGGTATCATTATTGCATCGCAAGTTACAGGGCGTTTGGCAGGAAGAATGAATGAACGTACTCTATTAGTAACGGGACTTTTTTTAGCATTGTTTGGAGGTATAACTCTTCTTCTTCTTATTTTATTGGCACCTTCTTTAATAGGGGTGTTAATCTGCTTCTTTATGATTGTTTCTAGCGTCGGGATTGTTGGGACGACTGGATTTACGTTAGCGATGGAAAATCAGCAAAAAGCAGCAGGAAGTGCTGCAGCTTTATTAGGGCTGTTACCTTTTATCTCTGGCGCTGTAGTAGCACCTTTGGTTGGGATTCAAGGAGAGCATACAGCTGTACCGATGGGAATAACAATTGTTTGTTGTCATATTGGTGCAATGCTTAGCTTCATTATTTTAACGAGACGGAAAAGTATTGAAAAACTTTAATACAATAATGAGATAAAAAGAATAAATTTTGTACATGTCAAAGAGCAATTATATTAAAGTGGAAACGCCATCATGAAAGGATGAATCAACATAGTGAATATGTTGATTCATTTTTTATTTAAACATCATTTTAAAAATTTAGATTATTCTGTATAATGTAAAGCAAAACTTTTTAAATCTCAGAGTGAGGCGGTCAAAGATATGAAACATGTAAAAGAAATGATCAAAATTGAAGATATTCTCGTTGCGTATAATACGTTAAAAGATGTAATTCGAAATACATCTTTAGAGCGCGATTCAATTTTATCTGAGAAATATCAATGTAACGTATATTTAAAACGAGAGGACTTACAAGTTGTTCGTTCTTTTAAAATACGAGGCGCCTATAACTGTATTAGTAGTTTACCGATGGAAGATTTGGAAAAAGGAATTGTCTGCGCTAGCGCTGGTAATCATGCACAAGGCGTAGCTTATACATGTCATAAATTACAGATTCCAGCTAAGATTTTTATGCCAAATACAACACCAAGCCAAAAAGTATCACAAGTACGCTTTTTTGGAGGGGATTGCGTAGAGGTAATGTTGCAAGGAGATACATTTGACAGCTCTTATGAGCAAGCTGTGAAATATTGTGAAGAATATGGGTTAACATTTATTCATCCATTTGATGATCCTCATGTCATTGCAGGACAAGGGACGATTGGTGTAGAAATTTTACATGATACGGATTGTACGATTGATTACATGTTTATGGGAATTGGCGGAGGAGGCTTAGCAGCAGGAGTTGGAACATACATAAAAGGGATTAGTCCTTTAACGAAAATTGTTGGGGTGGAACCAGCAGGTGCTGCTTCGATGAAAGAGGCGTTTGCACGAGGAGAGGTTGTCACGCTTCCACATATTGACTCGTTTGTGGACGGAACAGCAGTTAAACAAGTTGGTTATCTTACATATGAAATTTGTAAACGCGTACTAGATGATATTATTGCTGTGCCAGAGGGAAAAGTGTGCACAACACTACTTGAACTTTATAATAAAAATGCGATTGTTGCAGAGCCATCTGGTGCCTTGCCGATTGCGGCGCTTGATTTGTACCGAGATAAAATTCGCGGAAAGACAGTTGTTTGTATTGTAAGTGGTGGCAATAACGACATTGATCGGATGCAAGAAACAAAGGAAAAATCATTAATTTATGAGGGGCTGAAGCATTATTTTATTGTTAATTTTCCACAGCGACCACGTGCTCTGCGTGAGTTTTTAGATAACGTGCTCGGACCTCATGATGATATTACTCGTTTTGAGTATACGAAGAAGAATAATAAAGATAATGGTCCAGCACTAGTTGGAATTGAATTGCAGAAAATAGAAGATTATGAGCCTCTTATTAGAAGAATGGAAGAAGAAGGAATACGCTATATGGAAATCAATCACAATCCGACATTATTTAATCTATTGATTTAAAAGGGGTATTGAAAATGAATTTAGAAAAAAGGAAATCAGCTGAAGAAGAACTAGTAGAATTAAAGGAGCTTGTGAAAGAGTTACATGGTTCTATCCACCAACTGCAAGCAGAAGTGCAGCAACTGCGGCATGAAAGACCAGTTGTACAAATGAAAAAGGGAATTGAATGGACACCAACAATGGTTGGCAAAGTTGGCGGTATCATTTTAGGTGGTCTTGCAATTATCGGTATTTTTTGGTGAAAAAGAAAGGTTTGCAGCTCATGCCGCAAACCTTTTTACATTAAATAACGTAAATAAATATATGCATGTGATAAAAGTAGTGCAACAATTGTTAATGGTAACCCAATTTTTAAGAAATCCATGTACGAAAAACCGCATCCTTCACGTTTGGCAATACCTGCTACAACGACGTTGGCAGAAGCACCAATTAGCGTACCGTTTCCTCCTAAGCAAGCTCCAAGTGATAATGCCCACCATAATACTTCAATTTGCGGAGAATCTGCCCCAAGTCCAAGTCCGCTTGCTAAGTTTTGAATAAGCGGAATCATCGTTGCGACAAACGGAATGTTATCAATTGTGGCAGAAGCTGCCCCCGATACCCATAAAATTAAGATAGATGCATAGCCGATATCTCCATTTGTTATGTCTAATACTTTTTTAGCAAGTGAGGAAATAAGCCCGATATCAACAAGCGCACCAACGAGAACGAATAAACCTGCAAAGAAGAAAATCGTTACCCATTCAATATGCGCAAATACATTTTCTATTTCATGCTCTTTTACACCAATTAACATTAAAAGAACAGCGCCAAGTAGAGCGATAACGGCAGCATCAACATGAATAATAGAATGAAAAATGAATCCAAGTATTGTTAGTCCTAAAATGGATAAAGACTTAACGAGTAAGCTGCGATCGCGAATATAATCAGTTTCATTTAAAGACATCAGTTTTTGAATTTGTTCGTCTGTTGTTTTTAATTTGTTACGATACATGATATATATAATAAGTAATGTAACGGCAGAAATTATAGCAACGATCGGTGCTAAGTTCAGCAAAAATGCATTAAAATCAAGATGCTTATTTGCAGATCCAATCATAATGTTTGGAGGATCGCCAATAAGCGTTGCTGTTCCGCCGAGATTAGAAAATAATACTTCTGAAATTAAAAACGGAACAGGAGGTACCTTCAAAATACGTGTAATTGATAATGTAACAGGTACAACTAATAAAACCGTCGTTACATTGTCTAAAAAGGCAGAACCAACTGCGGTTAAGAGGGATAGAAGCAGTAAAATTCGAATTGGCTTTCCGCCGGCTGCTTTTGCAGCTTTAATTGCCACATATTCAAAGATACCAGATTGACTTGTAATATGTACGAGAATCATCATTCCTATTAACAGAGTGATCGTTTCCCATTGAATATGTGTAGTAAAGGCAGTATGTAAGTCTACAATTCCCATAATCACCATAATGGCAGCGCCAAGTAAAGCAATAACAGCACGATTAATTTTTTCAGAGATAATAAATCCGTATGTAATTAAAAATACAGCAATGGCAAAATAATATTGCCAGTTTGCAACTTCATGTGCTGAATGATTCAATGTGTTCACCTTCTTTTTAAGTATCCTATACATAGTTGTGTATAAAAACGTCGAAATGTAGCCCTCTGCATAAATTTTACCCCGCATTAACGGGCAGTAATACTCCCACCTCAAAATTCAGCGAAAGCAAAGAAGATAGGTGGGAGATAAACTGCCCGTAAAAGCCCGATTGGTTCAACTACTAATCAGTGGGGGATGAAGAAACCCCCCACTGATTAAAGTTTCACTTTATTGTAGCAAATTCGCATACAGAAAGAAATGAAAATACTGCCTAAAAAAGACAAGTAATTTCACATACCGTATTAAATATAAAAAATGAAAAGCAAAAAAGTATGCAAAGTAATCATTGTCCTCTATTATAAGAGATAGCAATTTACATTATTTTTTCGTAAACTGGTTAAAAGAGGTGAAATCCGATGGAAATAATTACAGATACTTCTGTCGTACAAAACGAAATTGAACGTTTTCTAAATCACGATGTATATCTTCATTTAGAGACGACAAACGGTGCATATGCTTCACATGTAAATGAAAAAGCAATGACAGTTGGGGCGTTCATCCGTAACGCAGTGATTCGTTTTGAACGCGGTAAGATTACAGGTACGAATCCATATCGCATAGGTTTAAAAATGGAGCACGGCTGGGTATATGCAGAAGGTGTGACACATTGGGAAAAAGATGAGAAAAATCGTCTTTTATTAGCAGGTCATGATGAAAAAGGGCGTTTAGCAGTTGCGCTGCAATTAAGTTTAACGCCATTTGCATAAGGAGTGGAGATTATGGAAAGACATGTACTTGTAGTATTTCCGCACCCAGATGATGAATCGTTTGCGGCGGGAGGAACAATTCGTCAATATCGAAATAATGGAGTTCCTGTTACGTATGCTTGTGGAACACTTGGGCAAATGGGACGTAACATGGGGAAAAACGTATTTGCGAATCGCGAAACGATTCCGAGCATTCGAAAACGGGAATTAGAAGAAGCTTGCCAAGCGATGGGAATTGAAGATTTACGCTTACTTGGCTTCCATGATAAAACATTAGAGTTTGAAGACGTTGATTTTGTAGCAGATAAAATTGAAGAAGTGATTCGTGATGTGAATCCTTCCTTAATCATCACATTCTACCCAGAGCACGGTGTACATCCAGATCACAATGCATTTGGACGCGCAGCTGTTCGTGCAGTAGAACGTATGCCAAAAGAAGAACGTCCAGTTATTCATGCGGTAGCTATCACGAAAAATCGTGAGGAAGTACTAGGAAAGCCAGATGTAGTCAACGATATAAGCGATGTATTACCACAAAAATTAGCGGCGCTTCGTGCACATCGTTCGCAAACAGAAGCGATGTTAGAAGAAATGGAAGCAAAGCTGAAAAAGCAGGACCCAGCGACGACAAAACGGTTGCAAATTGAGCAATTTTGGACGTATAAATGAAAATCATAAGCTAGAACCAGCAAACCTTCTAGCTTATGAAACATAACGAGATGCTGAAAATGATGGCATCTCGTTTCTTTTTTACATAGGCACATCTAGCTAATTCCTTTCATACAATACAAACGAATTGTAGAAAGAGGGGGATAATAATGGATTATTCAAAAGAAGATGTGTACGGAGAGTTTCGAAATGGTTATCAGTTAAGCGGAGAAGTAATTTCTAGTGTGGATCCATATGTTGTGCAAACGTTACAAATGATTGTTGGGAAAAATGTTGTTGTCGATACAATGCGCGGCAGCTTGCAGGGCATGTTAAGGGCCGTTAAACCAGACCATATTGTGATTGAAGAAGAAGATACACCGTTCTTTATTCGAATGCAACAAATTGTTTGGATTACGCCAGAAGGATAATGGGGATGAAATAATCTTTATCTTTTATACATTTGTAATGATGGTAATAACCAGGAAGTTGATTGTGATGTATTGTAGGTTTATAAAAAAGTTTGATAAGAATCACCTCGTGAGATATCGCTATCTTAAGAGGTGATTTTTTGTGTAAGAGAAAAAGAGTAAATTCTATAGAAAAGAAGATGAAGATTATAGAATCTTTAGGCTTTCATAGTGTTGTAAAGAGCGAATGTAACTTCTGCTTCACAAGCGATTTCTCCATCTACTGTAGCAACAGCATTTGCTTTTGCGATTAAGCCACGAACTCTTGTTATTTTTACTTCTAAACGTAATTGATCTCCAGGGTGAACTTGTTTCTTGAAACGACAACGATCAATACCAGCAAACAACCCAATCTTTCCTCGATTTTCATCTTTCATTAACATAATAACAGCACTTACTTGTGCCAACGCTTCTACAATTAGAACACCCGGCATTACTGGATAATCTGAAAAGTGACCATTAAAAAATTCTTCATTAGCAGTAACATTTTTAATTCCAACTGCGCGTTTTCCTTCCTCTATTTCAAGAATGCGATCAACTAATAGAAACGGGTAACGATGTGGAATGATTTCTTTAATTTGTTGAGTATTGAACATAAATCCCTCTCCTTTATGCTTTCACAAGTGTCATTTAATTACCATTATTTTCATCTTGAATAATTGATATATATTAGAGCCTGATACTAATATCAGATCATAATACTAAGTGTAATAATAGTGAAGGGGGACAAACAAATGAGGTCAAAAGCAAGAATTACAGCTATTGGTACCTGTGTACCTGAAAAGAAATTAACAAATTTTTTACTTTGTATAAAGCATAGTCACAAGGTTTCTGTCATAGAGCGCAATGAAGAAGATCAAAAAAAGACAATAGTCCGAATATCGACAAGTTAGTAGGATAACCAGAACAGAAATCGAAAACAAATAAATGTAATCACTTATTTACAAAAAGTAATTTTAGGATTACAATAAATGTAAGCAAGTGATTACATTGGAGGTTTTTATTTTTGATCAAAAATCGAATTAAGATTTTAAGAGCAGAAAGAAATTGGACACAGGAAACCTTGGCAGAAAAAGTTGGTATTTCAAGACAAGCTGTAATATCAATAGAAAAATATAAATACACGCCTTCTCTTGAACTTGCATTTAAAATAGCAAAATCATTTGATGTAAGTATAGTAGATGTATTTTTATTTGAGGAGGAAGAACAATGACTATTAATTTTTTTGGTTTAGCTGTAGTGATTATTTTAGGATTTTTCATATGGAAAAACGATCGTACAAGAAGAGAAATGCAAACATCTTACAAAAATGACGAAAGGTGGAAATTGATTTTAATTAAAGTGAATAATGTTACTCTCAAATTCTATAAATTACTTTCGTTGTTAGTTTTGTTAGGCTTTTTTCTTGGAACAGTGGTTGACTTAAACATTAAAGTTACATTATCCAATATTTTTCTTATTATAGCTTTGTTTATAATGTCACGGAATATAGTAGAGTATTTTGCTGTAAAATATTACGACAAAAGAATATAGTTTATTGTGGAGTAAGAAGGAATGAACAAACAAAAAAATTATAAAAGGGGTAACTCATATTGGTTATGTTACTTCGCTGTACCCAGATAAGTTATGGATTAATATTTAAACAAAGGATAAACATTTAAAAAGAGTAAATGCAAGGAAAAGTATTTTAAAGTGGAGATTTAGAGGGTTGTATTTTCTTTAAATGCCCACATATGAATACTTTTGAATATGCTTTAAATAGGAGGGATTGTTTTTGAAAAGAGTGAATGTAGTTTCAGCTTTAATTTATGATAATAATGAAAATATATTAATCGTTAAAAACATAAAGGGTAATTCTTTTTATTGGGGTCTTCCTGGAGGGGCAGTTGAGGGAAATGAGACTTTAGAACAAGCTGTAATTCGCGAAGTAAAAGAGGAAACAGGATTCAATATTGCTGTGGATAGATTACATTCTGTTAGGGAAATGCTCTTTGAAGAACGAGGTCATCATGCTTTAATCATTACTTTTTATGCAAAGATTATTGATGGTGAAATAAACATTAATGATCCAGATCATGATATTGTTGAAGTTAGATGGGCAAATAGTGAAACCATAAAGGAATTCATGCCGTCTTTATTTGAGATGTTAAAAATGAATTGTGATAAGGATAACATACAGGCTTTTTATGCATTTGAAGGTATCCGATAAAATCAAGAAAAGGTTTTATTATTGATAACAGATTAGGTAGGATACATAGTGAAAATTAGCATTTATGTATACGCTTGTCGTAAGTGTGAAGTAGATGAGATATCCACGCCGATTGTAACAGCCAATATGCCAGTTCCTGTCTTTCCTAAAAGTATCGCTTCCCCGTCGATTATGGCGTATATTATGACACAAAAATATATTGTATATTTTAGAATTACTTTACGTTTACTTTTAAATCCACATCCATCAACTTAAGAATTTTATAACACACCCAAAACGAAAAAATGTACATCTCCAGATGAAAATGTACGTTTTTTTGTTTTGGGATACTTGCTTTTCTTATCTTGATAGTGATGTGGTGAGACCTTTTAGTTGTAATCATCATTTTGATAATCGTTATCTAAGCTGAGCACTCTTCCATGTGGACGATATTCTATGTGAAAGGTATTATGCTATTACTTGTACTGAGGCTCTTCTTGTTCAATTTGCTGAAGACGAGGATTTAAAGATTCAATAATTTCTTGAGTTTGTTGTGCTGCACCTTTATATAATTGTTTTGCTTGCTGGTTATCAGTATCAAGAACAAATCCTTCTAGGCATGCTTGAGCACTCTTTAATCCAGCGATAGTTTGTTTAAGTTTAGTGCTTACTGTCATGTAGTATTTCCTCCTTGTAAATGTACTTCAAAATATAGAATGCCTATTTTGTTATCATAGTACGATTTCCAATTTTAGGGTTATGTAAATGAGAAATTTTACATTTAATTATTCGAAGGAGGATTTTTTTAGCTAATAGCTACATGGAATACCATTAAGTGATGTTATGTTAATTTAACGTGAATAGAATATTTATAAGAAAAATCTACCATATAAGAAGGTAAATCATTTGTATATTCTATGGTAAAGATTAGCTTCATGGATGGATATGGAATAGTTTTGTCCCGATAACAAAAACTAACAGAAAGAAAACGATAATATATAAAGGAGATTAAATATGTTGAAAAAGATAGGAAAAACTTTCCTGGTACTCCTCTTTGTATTTATCGGCCTATGTTTTGTTTTGCTTGTTTGGGATGAAATTGACAGAACAGCAGCTGAAAAAAGTGGGAGATTTGGCCAGCAGCCTAGCCAATACCCTATTCGTCAAAGTGATATTACTATGTATACAGACGGGAAACAGTTAAACAATCAATTATTCTCAGATATAAAGAATGCAAAACATTACGTGCATATTAACTTTTTCTCTATTGCTGATGATGAAGTAAGTCATCAGTTTCTAGAGTTATTGAGGAAAAAAAGTCAGGAAGGTGTAGAAGTATACTATGCAGTGGACAGGCTAGGTGGAATTTTACTAAAGAAAAAGGAAAGAGAATTATTAGTTAAAAAAGGAGTGCATTTTACGTATTACAATAAGCCTGCTTTCCCTTATCTTTCTTCTTCTTTGGACCATCGGAATCATCGTCGTATTTCAATTATTGATGGAAAGATTGGGTACATTGGCGGATTTAACATTGGCAGGAAGTATTTAGGAGAAAAAGAAAAACTTGGTTACTGGAGAGATTATCACCTTCAAATACGAGGAGAAGGAGTTCAAGATCTAGAACACCAATTTGTGTTAGACTGGAAGAAAAACTCAGAGAAAGCGATTCCGATACACAGTGCGATAAAGGAAAAGGGAGCAACCTCGCATCGATTTACTGCATATTATAGCGGAGAAAAACTTGGGCAAGATTATGCAATGCTGTTTCAACAAGCAAAGGAGTCCATCATTATATTAACACCTTATTTTATACCAAAAGACAGAACTATTTGGAACGCATTAGTAGATGCAAGAAAGAGGGGAGTTCGTGTCAAAATTCTGTTCTCACCTCATTCGGATGCACTGTTAGTTAAAGAAGCAGCGTATCCATATATCCGAAAAGCATTAAAACAGGGAATGGAAGTATATGGTTATAAAAAGGGAGTGTTACACGGTAAAGTATTTTTGATTGATGAAAAAGTATTGATGGTTGGGACCGTGAATTTTGATTCGCGCTCGTTTCATTTAAATGAAGAAATGAACTGTTATATCCATGACCCTGTCTATATTTCGAAAATAAAGCCAGTCATTAATACAGACTTGCAAAATTCAAAGCGAGTAACGTCCTCTGACGTCAATCAATTATCTATAAAAGAAAAAATGAAAGAAAAAGTTGCAAAAATATTTGAGTATTATTTGTGAAAACAAAGTATTTTTATATTAAGGAGTAGTAAACTGCATTTTATTAGAATAAATTAAATTAATGACACAAGCGAAGAGGTTTAGCTTGTGGACTTTCTATTAAGTGAGAATCTTGTTATCATTAAATTTGTACCTAGAGATGAAAGAGGCTGTCCCAAAAGTTTCATTTTTGGGACAGCCTCTTTCACTATATAAAGGGGGAGTGGAACCTATTTTACACCAACTGCATCATATGACTGTTTCACGGCTGCCACTTCTGCAGAGTTTGCACCGTATAAATCTGCAGCGGCTTGTACTAAACCAGCGCGCGCTTGACTAAAAGTTGCAGATTCAGTTAAGTATACTGTATTTGCACGATAGTAAATTGCGCCTACTTTATCTTTGCCAATACCATTTATGGTTACACCATAATGTGTACCGCCATTTGCCAATAAGTAAGCAGCTTTATTGATAATACCGCTATTTGTATGAACGCCGCCATTATCGCTCGTTCCAGTATAACGTTTAGAATAATGATCTGGGTCATCATACTTTGTTGGATCGCTCATTGAGCGAAGCGCATCTCCAGCTGTACCAGGTGTATAAATATCTTCACCAACTTCCCAATCTGGATTACGGTTATCAGCGTATTCGATTAATGTTCCAAAGATATCAGAAAATGCCTCATTTAATGCACCAGACTCATTTTGATAAATCAGGTTTGAACTATATTCTGTAACGGCATGCGTTAACTCATGTCCGACAACATCAATTCCTCCGGAAAATGGAATAAATGTATATCCATCTCCATCACCATACACCATTTGGGATCCATTCCAGAAAGCATTGTTATAATTTCTTCCATAATGAACTGTAGATTTTAACGGTGCACCAGCATCGTTATAAGAGTTGCGGTTAAACGTTTTCTTATAATAATCATATGTTACACCTGCATAATAATGTGCATCCACTGCTGCTGCATCACGGGTAGCATTAAAGATGTTATCTGTATCTGCCCATAAAGTTCCTGGAAGTGTAGTACGATTCTTTGCATCATATGTGTAAATTGTTGCACCGTGTGTATTATCTTGTAAATAATAACTAGATCGAGATAATGTTGTATTAATAGATTTTGTATCGCCTAATACCCCTTTACCTGTTCCCACTTTATTTGTTCCTGTTACAGGTTGAATCGGTGCATTATTCTCAGTATTAGCATTATGAATTGTATTGTATTTATTTAGTACTTTCCCATTATCAGCTTCAATGAAATAATAATAGTTTCCTGGCTCTGGATCTAAGAAATTCAGTTTCACAACATATGCGTATATTGTTTCCTCACCATTTTGATATACAAATAAGTCCGCCGCCGGCTCTACTTCATATTTTGGATTTAGCCCCAAATCTTTTTGTGCAGCTTCAATTGCTTGTTTTCCGTCAATTTTATTTTTATTTTTTAGCTGCTCTTTCTTATCTAAATCAGGTGCAACAGTTCCTGATACAACTTTTAATACACCGTCTTTCCCAATATGAGCTACTTGAGTAGAACCCCATACTGGCACACCTTCATACATTTGCTGTAAACGGACAACTGTTGCTTCTCCTACAGGATCTTTTACAACCTTTTGTACTTTAAAAGATTCTTCTGCACTTTTTTCGCCTAGTTTATAATCTTTTTTCGCAGCGTTTAAATAATCAAATACAACAGATTCTGCTTTTTTCCCAGACGCACTTGTTAAATCACCTGCTACAAATTCTGGAGACTGGACAGCCTCATTGTATTTCTTTGTAGAGAGTACGTTCTTTGAATCTGCAAACGCAGAGCTTGTCCCCCCGAACGTTGTCACTGCCATTCCCGCTGCTAACACAAACGCTAAACCCTTTTTCTTCATCATTTTTTGCCCCCTAACAAAAATTTTTAAAAGAGTAGATTTATAGTAACATTAAATTTCTATTATTAAAATACTGAAAATTCAAATAATTTTTTCTCAAGTTTTCTTGCGTTTTGATAAACAATTTAAAAATTTAGATTTTCAAAAGAAGAAATTGCAACTCTAGAAAACGTGCAAAGCGATTGAGTGTTTTAGACTATAGTTGTTATTAAACATTATTCACAAGTAAATGTGCAAATCGTAGGGGACAGTATTTTGCCCTGCGCAATGCAAAGAGGAACGGTACATATAAGCATAATTCCCGTTGCTTCAGCATATAAAACTGATAGCATCTATATAAATGATAGAAGTTATTCAGAGTAAGTTTATATAATGAGAGGGGGAATATGAATGAATCAAAAACTTTCTACAAAGCTAGTTGTTGCAATTGGAATTGGTTCAGCCATATATGGTGTATTAGGATTATGGGGATTCTCCATTGCGCCGAATACTTTTATTAAACCAGCACTTGCTTTATTAACGATTTTCGGTGCTATCTTTGGACCAATTGCAGCTTTATTAATTGGACTTATCGGTCATACAATTACAGATGCTATTGCTGGTTGGGGCATTTGGTGGGGCTGGGTATTAAGCTCAGGAATCATTGGTTTATTTATGGGATTTGTCCAAAAGCGCCCTGCATTTAGTGTGAAAAATGGAACGTATAGTAAGGGAGATATTGTTTACCTTTCTATTACGGGTGTAATTGGTATTCTTTTAGGAATCGTCTTTGCTGGTATATTTGACATTTTCATTATGGGCGAACCGTTTGATAAAATTGCTATTCAAGTAGGTGGTGCGATTATCGCAGATGTTCTCGTGTTCTTTATCCTCGGTTTACCAATCGTGTTAGGACTTGCGAAGGCGAATAAAAAAAATACACAATTAAAGGCCGAGAAGTAGGAAGATGCATATGAAACCGATTGTTTCTTTTGAAGAATTCACATTTCAATATAAAAGCGTAGCTGAACCGACTTTGCAGGATATTACCTTTCATATTTATCCTGGCGAAAAAGTGTTAATCGCTGGGCGAAGCGGATCGGGAAAATCTACATTAGCTCATTGTATTAATGGGCTCATTCCTTTTTCTTATGAAGGGACAAGTACAGGGAATCTTTCTGTATGTGGTATAGATCCTAGACATACGAGTATATTTGAGTTAAGTCAACATGTAGGAACGATTCTGCAAGATCAAGATTCTCAATTTATCGGATTAACGGTTGAAGAAGACGTTGCGTTTGCGATGGAAAATGATTGTACGGGGCAAGGGGAAATGAAGCAAATTGTACAACGTTCACTTGAAGAGGTAGACATGATTAAGTTTCATTCACATAGCCCTCACGATTTATCAGGAGGACAAAAACAGTCCGTTTCTCTTGCAGGCGTACTAGCTACAAATGCTGAGATTTTGCTGTTTGATGAACCTTTAGCGAATTTAGATCCTGTAAGCAGCGAAAAAGCAATTCAACTTATGAAAAAGATTCATAGACAAACGAATAAAACAATAATCATTATTGAGCATCGCATTGAAGAAATACTCGATCTTGATTTAGATAAAATTATTATTTTGGAAAATGGCCGTATCATTGCAATCGAAGCACCGCTTGAACTATTGCAGAAAAATGTTTTACAAAAAGCAGGGCTAAGGGAGCCTGTATACGTAGAAGCATTAAAAACATTGGAATATCCACTCTCGAACGAAGAAGTTTATCCGATAGAAAATGTTAATTCTCATACATTGCACGAAACGCTATCAAAATGGATGTTACAAAATCCGATACATACAGCAATATTCGAAAAAGAATGTCTATGTAAAATAGAGAATATATCGTTTGCATATCTAAATAGAAATTTTGCATTGAAGGATATATCTATGTCTATATACAAAGGAGAAATACTCGCTCTTTTAGGAAACAACGGTGCTGGAAAATCAACACTTGCTCATATTATGACGGGAATGAAAAAAACTCATCAAGGTAAAATTCTTTTAGAAGGAACGGATATGACAAGATGGTCAATCCGAAAGCGGGGAGAGGTCGTCGCTTATATGATGCAAAACCCGAATCACATGATTACACAAGCAACGGTTTGGGAAGAAGCTGCGTTTGCTTTAAAACTGAAGAATGCTTCAGAAGAAATGCATAAAAAAGTAGAACATGCATTACAAATTTGCGGTTTGTATCCATTTCGAAATTGGCCAGTACAAGCATTAAGTTATGGGCAAAAAAAGCGTCTAACGATAGCCTCGATTCTTGTTACAAGTCCCAAACTTATTATTTTAGACGAACCCACTGCAGGGCAAGATTATTTTCACTACAAAGAGTTTATGATGTTTATACAAAAATTAGCAAAACGTGGAATTTCTTTTTTATTGATTACACATGATATGAACTTAGCGATAGAATACGCAAATCGCGCGATTGTGCTACATAATGGAGAAGTTATTGCAGATAATGCAGTAACTACCGTGTTGGCGAATGAGTGTATTTTAAAACGTGCAAACCTTCGTGTGAGCTCACTTACCCGTCTAGCGAAACATGGGAACATGCCAATTCCGCAGCAATTTGTTCAATCTTATATGGAAGCAAGAAGGAGGAAGCGTTCATGAGTAAGATGGGGACATTACACATAGAAGGTGAATCCTATTTCCATCGTATGGATGGTGCTGTAAAGCTCATCCTATTTATTATATGGATGATTCTTACATTCCTATTTTTTGATTTTCGTATTTTATTATTCTTATTTCTAATTGGCTGCATACTGTTAGGTATCGCAAAAATCCCAACGCGTAGTATATTACTTATTTTTAGTGTTATTTTCACATTTAGTATTCTGAATTCCATCATGATTTTATTGATTACCCCAACACATGGATCGGAGCTAACTGGTACATATACGCCACTTCTCCACATTGGTTATGCGACTATTACAATAGAAACTCTTTTTTTTGCAATGACATTATCATTAAAATATTTTACCTTATTACCGTTTACACTTATTTTTATTTACACAACACATCCAAGTCAATTTGCTAGCAGCTTAAACAAAATTGGACTGCATTATAAAATTGCCTATGCAGTTAATATTGCACTGCGCTATATTCCGAATATACAAACAGAATATGAACTCATTAAACATGCGCAGGAAGCAAGGGGGATTCCATTTCATAAAGGAGAAGCAACTCTATTTCAACGCATTAAAAATCGAGTGACGATTTTTTTGCCACTTGTAATCAATTCATTGGATCGAATTGATACCGTTTCGAATGCTATGGATTTACGAGGTTTTGGAAAAAAGGAGAAACGAACTTGGTATTATAGAACGGAAATGCAGTCTCTTGATTATATGCCGATTCTTATTGGGATTTGTGTTTTGATTATCGCTATTTATTTAAAAGTTACAATTTTTCATTCGTTTTGGTATCCTTTATGAATAGTAACTGTATATTAGCAAATTTGTAAATAGGCTCTAGGATATAAACGATAACTATAACTACAATTAATGGATGTATCTAACTTCTCTATTCTTTAATGCCCTACAATGAATTCTATGACTGTAGGCTATTGTATTTTAGACAGTAAAAATGAACGGCTTTATTATCAGCTATGGCTTTGAAATAAAGTTCGATAAATTATAAAAAAGTCTGATTGTTATTTCGGTTCTAGATGCCAAACATTTTGTTGTGTAGTTTTCCTTAATTAGTAACTAAATATGCATAATTGCATAAATAAATTGAAAAATATAGGTTATTATTAAAGTATATTTTTAAAGAATTGTTTTTGCTAATGAGTAAAAATTAAATTTAAAGGGGGATTTGTGTATATGGTGTTCCGAAATACAAAACTTGCTATCTTTACTATTTCTTCATTTTTTATTTTAGGTTCTTCATCTTTATCATTTACAGATACCGTGTATGGTGAAGGAGTTTCTTCGTCTTCAAAAATAAATCAAGGGGTAACTTCAACTAATTATGATGATACATATTATAATAGCATGAAGGGGAAAACGGGCTTAGAGTTAAAAAAGGAACTTCATAATATTATTGATAATCATACAAAGATATCATACAGTGCAGTTTGGGAAGCGCTAAGAGATACTGATGAAGATCCAAATAATAAAAATAATGTACTTCTCTTATATACAGGGCGTTCGCAAGGGAAATTTACAAGTGGTTCAGGGGTCGATAATTGGAACCGAGAGCATGTTTGGGCAAAATCTCACGGTGAGTTTGGGACGGCTGCAGGGCCTGGAACGGATCTTCATCATTTAAGAGCTACAGATGTATCTGTAAATAGCTCACGTGGGAATTTGGATTTTGATAACGGTGGTGTGAATCATCCAGAAGCAACAGAATGTAAATATGATAGTGATTCCTGGGAGCCTCGTGATAGTGTAAAAGGTGATATTGCTAGAATGTTATTTTACATGGCTGTTCGTTATGAAGGGGATAACCGTGAAGTAGATTTGGAACTAAATGATAAAGTAAACAATAACAAAGCTCCTTATATGGGAAAGCTATCTGTTTTACTAAAATGGAATGAACAAGATCCTGTTGATGATTTTGAGCGAAAGCGTAATGAAATAATCTATACAAAGTATCAACATAACCGGAATCCATTTATTGATCATCCTGAATGGGCAAATGAAATTTGGAAATAAATAAGTAAAATTATAGCTTGAAAAATATAAAGTGAAAAGGAGTGGTCCTTATGACCACTCCTTTCTCTTCATTAGGAAAGTAAAAGGTTTTTGGCTAAACTTCCATTATTATGTATGATTGAATTATTTGAAAATTATAATCACATACTTACGGAGACGTTATTATGAATTATATGGATTCTACTAATTTTGCTTTACATGCAAAAAGTAAGCAGTTTTATTGGGAAGGGAATGGCCAATTATCTATTAAAACATTTTCTAATGGAAAAGCACATTACAGGACTAGTAAAGGTTTTTTTGCGTAGATATTTACTTCTTAATGAAGGGTCTTATACAATGTAGTGTAGTGCTTTCCAAGAAGAAAATAAAAAATTCTTCTTGGAAATAGCACTATTTTTGTGCAGAAAACAGCTGTTTTTTACTTTTTAAAACACTTACAGGCTAATCTTATTCTTCCTCTGTTTCAATTAATTCAACATCGAACATCGCCAGATATTGAATCCCCGGCAAGCTCTGATGCTTCTTGATAAAATTTCTCCGTGTTGATACCCTTTTTTCTTTTATCATAAACAGAATTACACGGAATACCTGTTGCTTGTGCGTGTTTCAAAGGGTCATATTTTTGCCCTGTTTTAAACATCGTATAAAGGATTTTGGCAATTTTGCCACACATATTGTCCAATTGCTGTTTTCCCATTCATATTACGCTCTACTAGACGATGATAATAGGAACTGAATACGGATGGTTGCTTTTTCATCGCAATGATAATCATCGCCATTTGAAAGAGTACACGACGTGCATCTCGAACACCATTAAAGGTCATTCTTGTCCCCTTTACTGATGTTCCTGATTGTTTATTTTCGGCCGAAACATCGAGATACTTTTTGAACTCTTTGTATGTACTAAATCGTTCAACATCACCAATCGCTCCGATAAGAGTACAAGCCCAGTTATGGCTCATAAAAGGAAAAGAGTACAATATGTTGCTTTGAAATAAAGTTTGATCAAAAATACCTCACAAACCTGTATTTTACGGTAAATAAGAAGAATTCATTTTGAAAAATCTTTTTATCAAGACCTTAATCGTAAAAAGTCAAAAAAAATAAAGATCGATACATATTAGACATTACTAATATGTATCGATCTTTTACTTCTTTTCCAGAATCGCGCCTTTAATGGAATAATGAAAATATGATCTTAATCCTAACATCACTTAATTCTTGTTCAACTGACGAGTGACACAAAAGCCCTGAAAATACAGAGGTGCCCACGGCATGCAATATGAGTATGGGCAGACACCTAAACGTTCAATGCGAAACGGCGAACGTTAGCGTTTTTTTTGCCACGTTTCAACGAGGCGGAAGGCATCTTCAGTCTCATTATATTCTGAATTATATGGCCGCCCCAAGACCGCTCAGACCTTCAACGGAATTTGAGAAATGATGCGCGGCAGAATTAGTAACACTGCAGCTAATAACAGTAACACAGAGCCTAATACTGCCAGTTCCGATAAAGCAAGAATTCCAGGTAAAGTAGTCATGGCATGAAACATCACTACAGCACCTAAAATCCCAAATATCGCCATGTGCCATTTTCGGAGTTGAAAACCCACCACAGAACTCCAGCCTATGAGAAAAAATAGCGGCATATGCAGATAATGTGTAATTACAGACAACAGTGAAATGTTATCAAAGTAAATGATTGAAGTTAAAATCGGTATGAGCAGAAACAGTGATATAATGCTTATTGCTCCAGTATAGGCCCAAAAGAACTGTTTTCTGGTCAGGCCCCGTGACACATATAGTTTTATTGCAACCAGTGGATATACAATTCCCATTACCAGAAGGTATATTTTAGGAGCATATATGATGGAATTCCGTATCAATAAAGTATCATCTATTATTACATTAGAAAACACTATAAGAATAGCCATTGTCAAGGCATAGATGCCTATAAACCAACATGTGGCCTTAGCCTGTGTTGATAGCAGAAGCTTCAAAGCTTTTTTCATCATTACTCTTTTCCTCCTTTTTCGGTCATGTAGATGAATAAATCCTGCAGCGAGGGCTGAGAGAATTCAAGACCTGCTTTTGCGGCGTCAAGGCGGTCCTGTTCTGACAACTCCCCGAACAATACAGCCTCTTTCTGCCGGCCTAAGGTTCGCTGCAACAAGCTTTCACGACCGTTAACGAAGCTGTCTACGGCTTCGCTAAATCCTGTTACGGCTGTTCCTTTTGAACGCAGGGTATCACAGTCGTCGTGGGCAATTACCCGTCCCTTATTAATAATTATAACTTCGCTGAAAAGCCCCTCCATCTCATTGATAAAATGTGTTGAAAACAAAATAAGCTTTGGCCTCTGCGTATAGTCTGATAAAAGTTCGCTGATAAACAGCTTGCGTACGGCGGCATCCATGCCGAGATATGCTTCGTCATAAATGGTAATCGGCGTCTGTCCAGCTAGCCCGATAATCACATGTACCGCTGAACGCATACCGTGACTTAAGGCTCCCATTGTTTTCTTCATCGGTATTTCAAACAGCTTCATAAGTTTTTCTGCATAGGCGGCATCCCAGTTAGGACGGAGCGCAGCCGTTATTTTAAACAAGTCTTTTACATGTAAGGAATTTTCTGTTTCATTCTGATTGTCATAGATATAGGCGATTTGTGGCATTATGTTCCTGTTTTCATAAGGATTTTCGCCGGATATGGTTATTGTTCCTGAGGATGGTCTGCGGTAGGCGCTGAGCAGCGACAAAAGTGAGGTCTTTCCTGCACCATTCCTGCCAATCAGCCCGCAGATTGCCTGCTCGGGAAGGTTTAAACTTATATTATTGAGTGCAAGGGTATTTCCGTATTTAAGCGATACATTTTCAATATTAATCATTTTTTTCTCCTTTCCACGCACTATCGATCATTGCATGAATCTCCCTAAGGGTAAAGCCCAGGGGCTTTGCCAGGGCCGTAAGAGGTTCTACATGTTCCTGGAAAAATGCATCTGAAAAGCGTCTTTTAAGCTTTTCAGGTGCATCGGGGCTCACATACATTCCTAGCCCGCGTTTTTTAAAAATTATTCCCTCATCCACCAGAAGGTTAATCCCTTTCAGTACAGTGACGGGATTTATGTTGTAATGGCTGACAAGCTGGCTGTTTGAGGGTATCTGTTCTTCAGGTGCCAACCGCCCGTTAAGAATATCCTCCTCAATGGCCTCTTTGATTTGTAGATAAATGGGACGGTTACTATCCAGAGCTGACTTCATGACGTCCTCCTTTCATTTATAGTGTTATTGTATACTGGTGTTATATAAGAGTATAATACCTCTTGGGAAATATTTCAAGTGTATATTTAAAATAAAGTTTGATTAAATTAACTTAATAAACCTTGATAAAGGAACAAATAGAAAAAGCGTGTTTTGAAAAAAGATTGATCAAAACACGCTTTTTCTAAATTCAATTGAATCATCCTTTTAACATATTTTCCGAAAAGAAGTCCCTTTCCTCAAGGAGCGAGAAGGGCGTAGCCCAGCGAGTAGGTGGGGGATGAATTTTCGGTAGGTGATCGCCTACATATGTTCTTTGTATGTACTTTTGAGGCTATGCGATATAATAAATATGAAAATACGAAAGAAAGGAGAAAGTATATGGCAACCACAAAAGAGGGTGTACATATAAAAGGAACAAAAAAGTCGTTACCGTATGGATGGTCTACCTATGCATTTCGATACGCTATTTTTCCCACACCTGAACAAGTAACGAAATTAGAAAAATCGTTTGGATGTGAACGAAAAGTGTATAACGAATATGTCTCTGGTTTGTATGAATATTTAGAATCTATCGGTTTTGAAAGTGGATGTATTCGCTATAAAGTTCCAAATTATACAACGATCACGGCCAAATATGATTACTTAGATAAAAGTAATGATTCTTTCGTTTATAATGACGCAAAAATGAGATTCCAGGCAGCCATTAAAAAATATAATGAAACCTACGCGAAACGACCTATTCAATATAAAAAGTCAGTTCGTAAAAAAATGCAAACAATCGGTTATGTTCCTACATTGAAAGACATAAAAGGTATGCCTAAATTCCATAGTAAAAAACAGGGAAAATCAAGTTATACTACGAATCAAACTAACGGAAACATAAAAATCACACAAGAAAACGGTTCTTATTTTTTATGTATTCCAAAGTTTCAAGAAGGTATTTCTATTCATCTACATCGAGAATTACCGATTGATGGAATCATTAAAAAAGCAACAATTAAGCGAGAAGGATCAAAATATGTTGTTTCTCTTTCTGTTGATTATTTTTGTCCAAATGAAAATCAAGTAGAATTAGTGACTGCTGACGAAGTAATTGGACTAGATTACAGCCAAAGCGAATTGTATGTAGACAGCGAAGGACGAACAGCTCAGTACAGTTGGTATAACAAAATCATAGAAAAAAGGCAACGAAGAATAAATAAATCCTTAGCACGCAAAAAGAACAATGCAAAAACAGATGAAACAGGAAATAT